>JBAXCL010000038.1:0-8544 GCA_037141515.1 archaeon | reverse complement strand
CATCTTTAATTTCTTTTCCGCCATTTTTATTTTTTGAATTTTTATTTTCTTCTTTTTTATTTTCTTTAACTTTTAATCTACTTACTTTAGCCACATTTCCCTTATTGCGTTTTTCATTGTTACTCCTTTCTTTATTGCGCGATATTTTATTGCCCTTTTCTTTATCAACACCAATATTTTCTTTGCCAGCATCTTTCTTAACTTCAACAGCGCTTTTTGACGCACCTAGTTCTTCGTTCTCATCAGTTTCATATTTTCCCTTTCGCTTAGAAAGTTTTGCACGAAGAGCTAGTAAAAATAGCACAAGTAATATTACTAAAAGAAAACCTACTAACGGCGCAGTATATGCTGCAAAAAAACTTGTGCCATTAGAACCATTAGAATTAGCTATCGGCGCAACTTTAGTAAATGTGCCTGCAGAAGTTTCAACTATGAAATTCACATCATTTACCGGCAAAGGACCATTAACATCAGGCAACACCCGCACTTTTGCTTTTAGAGACTCGCCAGGAGAAAGTAAAACGCCTTTGTTAAAATCCGCGTAAGAGTTAAACCCGCCAAGAGCGATATTATTTACCAAAAAACCAGAATTTGAATCGTTTTTTATAACCACATTTAGAACGTAATATTTTAATTGCGCATTATTATCCTTCCAATCAACATATATTTGAATATCTTTTTTAGAAATATAATCCTGCTCGCCAGAGACGATTAAATCAATATTTACTTCCTTTGAAATATTTTTGTCATTATATACTAGCAGTTTAGCAACATTACTTCCTGAAGAATTTGAGCCAGGCGAGCAATAAATAAAAAATGATTTTGTTTCACCAACATTTAAATCAAAATTCTCTTCGCTAATCAAAAGCCATTCAGGAGAAATCTTTTTTACAAATATGTTCTGAATAAAATGCCCCGCATTTTTTACATTAACATCAATTACTTTTCCAGAACAAGAGTTTAACGAAACTAACTCATTTGGCGCAGAGACAATTATATCGTTGCAAACATTATTTGAAAGAGATTCTACAGATACTGCTTTGTTAAGTGTAATACTATTTGAAAGAGCTTTTATTACAAAGCCCCCACTCGGATTTATCGGCGCCAAACCTTTCAAATAAAATGATTTGGATTCGCCTGGAAGAATATTAGCCCTTGCGGGGAAAATATTTAGCCAGTTTGAATCAATAGAAACGCTAAAATTCTGAGTTCTAGTCCCTTTATTTGAAATTACTACTTCCTTTTCAACTTCTTCACCAGAACAAACCCCAAAATTATCTACCTTAATATTTGAATCAAAACAGTTTTCAAATTCAACAGCATAATTATAGTCCATATTGATAAAATTTGATTGGGACAATAATCTTATTTGTGAAGTTCCTGGCTTTTTTGGAAATATGAAATATGAAAAAGGCACTGTTTCGCCTTGTAAAATACCTACTGACTTTGTTTCAACAACATTACCATCAAGAACTATTGATATATTCAAATCGAGATTGTTTTTACCGGTGTTTGATATTTGCGGATTCTGCAAAGTATTTCCAAAACACTCTTTTGAATTGATACTGGCTGTTGAAATTGATAAATCATAACAATTATCAAATTTTATTAAAAATGGCAATGCATATTCTTTAGCGTAATTTTTTGATTTTACATTAATAAATCCTTTAATCTCTCCAGACTGCTGCTTTTTTATGATTAAATTAATGTTCGCATCAATATTGGAATCCGCTTGAACGATAGATTTGTCAAAATACGCATAAGCTTTGTCAAGCGCATTTTTATTTAAATCCAAAAGCGAAATTGTCAAATCATCAAGATTATCTGAAATACTCTTTACATTAAATGAAACATTTTTATCAAATTCCTCGCATGAATTTTCAGAATAGGCAGCCTCGATAGAAAATAAATCTCCAATAGAAAAAGGAGTAATATTTTCAACAAAAAACAGCATGTTTTTTGATGAAGCTGAATTAGTACGCGTATTTGAAACAGAAAAATCGAATGGATAAGTGTTTGCATCCACTGCGCAATTTGTTTTCACTAAAAGTTTTGAATCATAACCCGCGTTAGGTGCAAGAACAATTTTACTCCTTTGATAAGTGACCCACGCATCAGGCAATCCTTTTTGTGAAAAAATATACTCGTCAATGAAAGTGCCGGTGTTCTTTAAAGAAATATCAAATTGACTTACTTGGCAAGGTTTTGCGGATATTGAATCAGGTAAAACTCCGAGTGAAAATGAATGGCACTGGCTCACTAATAACTTGTAAGGGCGCGCAATAGATTCGGTTCCTGAAACATCAATTGTGTAATTGTATTCTCCAGAATTTCCAAAACACGAAGGAGTGGCAAATAGGAAAACATCAACACATTCCCCCGCAGACAAAGATTTTGAAGATTGAGCTACAGAAATCCAATTAGACTGCGCACCGTTTATTGAAACATTATAATTGCCGCTGACCGACGCGCACAAAGAAAAAGTTTGATTTACTGTTTCACACTGGCAAAGAGTTGATGAACTCGGGCCCACAAGAGTTACTGCTCCTGCAAAAGAAGAAAAAGAAATTAATAGAATAAGCGCAAAGATAATACTTAGAAATTTTTTTTGTGCCAAATAACCACCCACCATTTGATTTATTCAAAACACTAATTCTATTCGAAAATGTGTTTGCTAAGTTACTCCCCTCGCACACCGCAATAATTCATAATTTATGGGAATTATTTTAGCCAAGCTTCGTTTCTATTTGCGCTAGGTTTTGCACTCCTTGATACAGCAATAATAATTAGCCCAACAAATACGATTAAAAGGATTGCCAAGCTGCCTGAAACAAACACACTATTAATAGTGAATTCTCCAAATCCAAAAAATGCGGAAAACAATCCAGCTAACCCTGAAATGCTATTAGGAGAAATCTCGAGCAAAAATTCTTTTTTATTCAAAATACCTTCGTTTGTGGCCACAAATACAGGATAGAATTTCCCATTAGTGTCCCCCGCAGTAATTATTCCTGAAACGGTTGCTGTTTTTCCTGATTTTATCAATTCAATAGTCGCACCAGCAATATTTACATCCATTGGAACGTTTTCAAAAGACACAACAACACTACGCATATCAACAGCGGAATTGTTTCTCAACAATATTGAATATTCTGCTGTTGAATTCCCTTTCATCTTTATTTCTTTAGTAACACTTAAAATTTCAAGCGTGTCAAGGAATGATTTCTTCTTCACATTGAAATATATGAATGCTGTTTTTGAGATGGGGCCGTTTAGAGTTAGAATAACTCTCTGATTATCAAGCACATCAGACAAAAGCCCTGCAGAGATTGCAACAAAAATTTTCTTTGAATTACTTTTTGCCAAATTAAAAGAATTTTGCGAAAGCGAAACAGTTACTCCTCTAGGTGCTGCGGTTAAAACTAGCGAATAATTTGAATCAAAATCCCCTGTGTTAGTAGCTTCAACTTCAAACACTTCAGTAGTCCCTTGAACAATATCCTTTGACTGAGTATTAACAAAAAATCCTAAATCCTGCTCGCCAAGAACATTAATGCAAATAGTTTTTGTTTCTTTAAATGAATTCCACTCAGTGCCGTCAGCAGCAGTAAGGAAAACATAGTGCTTTCCAGCAGTCGCATTACTTGGAACAAGTACTGTAAATGGAACCGCTTTGCTCTCATTAGCAAAAAGAGAAACAACACTATAACCTAATTCAGCAGGCAAGCCTGAAGCACTAATACTGAAATCTTTTTTTGTGTAATAACAATCTTCCCCAGGAGGCGACTGGCGAGTAATATTTAGAACCGATTCAATATTTTGGCCCCTGCGAACATCATAACACACATTTGGAACAGAAAGAACAAGCGTTCTTTTCACTACATCCGAACAATCAACAACATCAACAGTCAAACTCTTTTCAATACTATAATTATCCGCAATCCCAGTCAAAGTTATTCTTTGAATACCGAGCGGAAGATTATTCGCATTAATATTTAGTGAAACACTCTTCTGTTCGCCGCTATTTAGGTAAACGTAAGGCTTGTCAAAATATGGAAGAATTAATGAATTCTCCGCACTAAGCAAAATCTTTTTTGTACTAGAAGAAGTATTTCTAACATTTACAGTTAATGCTTTTTGTTCGCCCTGACAAACTCTGCCGTCAGATTCATTAATACTAAACCCGTCAAAACCCTGACAAGTGCCCACTCTATAATCGAATAAAAGTTCAATATTTGAATCTTCGGCAAACAAGCGAACATTATACGAACCCACTTGTGCCCCGCAAGTGTTTGAACTCAAAGTTAAGAAAGTTGATTCACTGGGATTAATGCAAACATTATTTGGATAAACACTTACTGGCAAGTAATTAGGTCTTGAAACCGCATCAAAAGTAAAGCACTTTCTAACATTTGAATTATTTTTTACTTTAACCTGCGTAGCGTAAGATGTACACTGTTCAAGACACACGCCCTTATTCTCTGCCTCAAAAACAATTCCATTACCAAGTTCATTAGTATCATTACCATTCGAATCATAACAATTTGAACTAATTGAAACCTGCTTTACTGTGCCTTTGCCCGCAGAATCAATAGCATTAATATCAAGAACAATTGTTTTTTGCAGATTTGTTGACAAATTACAGGAAACAAAATACCCGCCGTTAATGAAACAATCAATTTCAGAATTTGAACTACTGCTCAAAGCAAAGGTTAGATTATTTCCATCCTCAACATCAGTTACGTAATTCTTCAAATTAATTAAATTGCTTTGAGAAGAGTTAATACACGCCGAAGGGACTACTGACCACTCAGGAGAATATTGTTTAAGAGTCAATTTGAAATAGTCCTGTGAAGTGTGCATAAATTTGTCTTTCGCCAAGATTACAATTGTTGAAGAATCGTTAGCACAACCAGTTTTTGTGCAAGAAACAAAATAATTTCTATCAATTACACAATTTGCAACTAATGGGTTTGATTGAGAAACAATTGAATATGTAAGCGCACTAGCGTTTGAATCAAGAGTGAAATTCCTAAGATCAATGAAATCAGTTAAATTTGCAGTACAACTCAAATCTTGATTTTGAAGTTGCAAGAAAGGAGCACTTCTTACGCTTGCGTGAGCAAAAGCCGTGAGCGCTAAGATAAGTAAAACAATTCCAGTTAACAATAATACATTATTTAGTTTCATACCAATCCCCCCTAACTCCTCTTTGCTAATCTAGAAATAAAAGCGATTATTAGAATCGCAGCAACTATTACTAATACCCAAAAAACAATCCAATCAACGCCACTAAATGCAGCTACTTCCTTATTGAATAAACCAAAGCTAAAAAATGCTGTGAAAGCACCAGCTATTGACCCTTGAGTATTTTCTTTAAAAGAAAGAAGAACTTCTTTTTGCACTCGCTCTTCACCAACAACTGCTTCCACAGTCGCAGTAATATCCTGAACTTTATTTATTGTATTGTAAACAGTAATTGTTGCCTTTCCGCTTGAATTAGGCGCCATTTTTGTAGGATAACTTAAACTTGATTTTGCAGGAGAATAAAAACTTACTAACACATTTGCTACAGAACTTGAATTATTATTCAAATCAACTGTAAAAACTGCTTTGTCAGTAATAATTACCAAATCCGGAGCCGAGATTGAGAATCCATATGCTTTTGCTCCAAAAAGAACTATTACAATCAAAATCGCTACAAGCAAATAATCCGTATCTAAAAAGAAATACTTCTTTTTGCTTGAATTTTTTGAACTAACTTCCTTTGCTGTTGAACTTGATTGGGCTTTATTTTTTTCATGTTCAGCTGGTTTTGAAGAAACTGCAGATTTTGAAACATCAGAAGATTTAGAGCCAGCATTAGCTTTAGCAACGTTTGATTTAGCGCCCTTGCCAAATAATATTGATAAAATCCCCATAATACTAACCCCTAAATTTGGGTAAGCTCACCAAGCACCCAACTAAATAATAAAAATTAACCTCGAATCAAAAATCTTTTTTTGATAACTGCGAAGAATTGATATTCTTCACTTTGTAATGAAACAAAGTTACTGTTCATAAGTATTGCCTCAGAAGAAGTATATAAACTTACTCTTGAAAAAGAACTAAACAGAGTTAATGATAAAAGTGGTTAAAGTGAAGTATAACGCTAAAATGAGCCGTATTAACTCTTGGACCAAAATAAATATTTTGGAATTGTTTTTTAATTACTACAAACTTCAACGCCAAAAACAGTGAAATCGTTTCGCGCAACATTGTACTTATTCGGTTTAAATGAGAGTTTGTACAAGCACTTGTTAGATGAATCAGAAAGATTATAATCATAAGGGCCTGGCGCATCAAACCTTGCTGTTTTTCCACCTTGCGTAATTTGAGTTCCATCGGAAATAAATTCCCAGCTTAAATTTTTAGAAGTATCTAAAACAATAACCTTGCTGCCATTATCCCACAAGTTTGGTTTTGGTTCATAAATATATATCATTAAATCAGGTTTTATTATTTTTCCCCCAAAACCATAAATATTGCAGTTTTCTGTGGAATTATAATATTCATTCGAACCATATTTAATATAAGTAAAATCTGAACCATCTTTTTTCAATGAACTTGCTGGCTTAAAATTCCAAGTTGTTTTTGCCGCATCAGCTTCATTTAGAAGATAATAAAAACACAAAGTACTATTGCCGCCAAGAGATTGTCCCAGGCCATTCAAAATAGGCCCATAAATTGCTAACCCCGAACTCGAAATAAATTTAATTCCATTTTTAGAAGTTGTTGCTAGAGGAGTAGTGTTTGGTGGAGAAGCTGCTAGAGGAGTAGTGTTTGGTGAAGAAGCTACTGAAGAAGTATGAACCCCTGCAAGTTTACTTGCAATAACATTACAATCATTTCCACCGATTAAATTACAATTCAAATACTTCAAATAAAAGTCAACGGATTGCCCTGCAAGAGGCGCAACGGTTTTAACAGCAACACCTCCCCCAGTAATATCACTCGCACTAATAGTTGCCCCGCTAAAATTTTGGGCAAAAGTTGCCACAAGCAAGAGAATCACGCAAACAATTACTAATAAATGAATATTTCGCATAACAAATACACTCCCCGCAAATATTTAATACTAACTAACCGCCTGAATATTTGATATTGTAAATCTCCTGCCCTTAACAGAAGCATCGGACTTTTTAGGAATCATAACATCCACACAATACGTATTCCCAACTAATATTTTTCCCTGCGGAGCATTAATAGTCAAGGAATTCCCATTCACAGAAACTCCTGCCTGGAATACTGAATTTTTACAATCAGTAAACTTTACCGAATTTGCAATTTCAGATTCAGTAAGAGAAGAATTTCCAGAATACACTTTGAACGTATCTATAAAATTGCCCCCACCCATAGAAATAACTAATGAATCAAATTCTCCCGCTACAGCTGTCCCATTGGCAAAAATAACATTTGTTTTATATACGAATCCTTCAGAAGCAATAAGTTTATCAGTATTTGATAAATTAACCGTGCCTTTTGAAAACTCAGCAGTGCCAGCAGAACTCAAAAACCCTTTACCCACAATCTGCTCATACTCATTTTGATTCAGCTGGTTTTGAATAGCCTCTTTATTAGTTATCCGAGAATTATTACTAGCCATGAACCCACTAAAAACACTAGTAGGTTTAAACACTTCAAATGCTGTTAAGCGAGTACTTCCATTAACCCCTGTGCACTTTATGTTGGAATACTCCGCATTAAACGGCTCAACGATTTTTCCATTAACAATATTCTTCTGAATATATGGGCCGCCGCCTCCGGAGCTCATAAATTGGCAAGTTACATTCGGATTATCTGAATAAATTAAAATTTTGTTTGCTACCGCAAGCATTTTTTCGTCCGCGAGAGGATCTCTTAAACCGGTTATAATTCCGCCTGTAGAAAACCAGCTTGCAATTTTATCATACCAGCTGCTCATGCATTCCTTATAAGAAGCAAGATTTTTCTCAGGCTTCATCATAAAAGATGCTGAGGATTTCAAAAACACAGCGTTTGGCAAACTCTGTTGCAAAGTATCTATTTCTAACTTGCTAGAATAAATAAGTTCTGGATATTCAATCGGCCTTGTGGCGCAATACTGGGATTTCCCTAAAGCATATGCTGAAACAACCAAATCAACAGGCCAAGAAAATAAAAACTTTATTCCAGTGCCAACAACTTTTTTTGCTACAAACAACCCCACTGATTTTTTTATTAACACTGAATCGACCTTTGCATTAAGTTTTGGCAACCCCAAAGTTGCAGCTGTTTTAGCACTAGTTTTTAACTTCGCAAAACGAGAAGCTATTGCATCTTTCCAACTCGTTTTAAACTCAAGACCTGAAAGCTGTGCAATTGAGGCCTTCTCATTATTAACTGCTAATAAAATATCACTTAACTTTCCGGTTGTTCCCTTTGGAGTAGTAACACTTAATTCAGCTATTGCACCCGGAGAAATTTTAGGAAGCTCGACAACTTTAAATCCATTATCTGAAAGTTTTTTCATCACCCTATTTCTTT
>JBAXCL010000037.1:0-8619 GCA_037141515.1 archaeon | reverse complement strand
GAGAAAGCGCGAGAGCTTTTTCAAAAAGAAACTGTTTGTGGAGTCAAAGGAGTTTTTTTTAGAACTGGAATTCCAGGGTTTGATGAGTTATTTAAAACAGGTATTCCTTGGGGATCAGCTGTTTTGGTTGAAGGGGGGGCAGGTTCAGGAAAAACTATTTTATGTCTTGAAACTGCACTTAATGCATGTAAATGTGGGTTTAAAGTTCTTTACATGAGTTTTGAAGAACCAGAAGAAAAGTTGCGTTCACACATGCACATGTTTGGCCATGATCCTGCAAAATATGAAAAAGAAGGCTTATTGGCGATTAAGCGTTTCAATGCTTTAGATATTGCAAGAAGTGTTGAAGCACTATTAAGTGAAGCAAAAAAAGAACTTTTAATCGAAGTTCAACCAGTATTAATTCCTGATGATTTTAAGCCGGATTTGGTTTTTATAGATTCGCTCACTTCAATTTCATCAGCATTTAGTGGGGAAGAATACAGATTCAGAATTTATATGGAACAATTATTCCGATATTTGGAATCTCACACAATCACATCCCTCTTAATTAGAGAAACTGCTCGTCCAACTCACTTAGGATTAGCATATGGTGATTTAGGGGATGCAGTAAGTTTCCTCTCCGACGGGATTATTGTACTCTATAGTGTGCTTTACGCTCATGCTGAAAGAGGGCGTGCAGTTGAAATATTCAAAATGCGAGGTACTGACTTTAAACGCAAACTCGTTGAAATGACAATCGAAGACAAAAAAGGGATGCAAGTATTCCCTAACAAATCTATTACTGGAGTATATCAATTAACTTAAAAAATAATTTACTTACACCCGCTTTTCTTATTTAGCGGGGGTAGTATTTTTTTTAAAAGTTGAGTGGGAAATCAAAGTCTTTTAAGGCGTGGGTGAGGGTGCGCTAATTTCCTAAATATCCTAGTACTTAAAAACTGGGGATTTAGGAAATAATTAATACAATTCAATGGGTACTTTTTAGCGCATTTTTAAAATTGCTAAATTAATTCAGAATTTTTTAATCCCTTTTATGAGTCGCCTGATTTTGTTTCTTTGATTTTTCAAATTTGTGCGGGCTTTGAGGCTTTCTTGTGCAAACCAATTGCTAAGATCATCAGGCACGTGAGTAGAATCATCTTTGTAACTGCGATGGATAAGAGCTGGTTCAAGCGTGCTAGAACGGATATGGTATAAGAGGCTAATAGGGGACTTAAAGTCTCGCGGATGAATGCTGGGTCCTTTGAAATCAAGTTCATGCGTGCGTTTGCTTTCTGAACTAACAAATAGTGCGCCAGTGAGAACAGTTTGGTATCCTAAACTCCTAAGCGCGGATTTTATTCCCGTCTGGGTAAATACCCCGCGGCTTGCCGCGGCAGTATTTAAGTCCTGTTTGTAGTTTGATGTGTGTATGAATGTTCGGCATGCTGCGCATTGTACGTATCGGATTCGGCATCATATGGTGTTTGTGTTGAAGTATCGAAAGAGCCTGATTTCGGATGAGGTTTTTGAGTTTTTGAAAAGCGTGTTTGTGGGAATTACGCAGCGGTATTATTTGGGTTTTGAGGCAATAGGCAGTGATGGTGATCATTTGCACATAGTGGTTGAGGGGGCTCCGCGATATGCGCCGTCGGATATCATGCGCATATGTAAAAGCATCACGGCTGTTCAGGTGTTTAAGAAATTTCCAAAACTCAAAACAGAGTTTTGGGGCGGAGAGTTCTGGAGTGACGGGGGGCACATCGATACTGTCGGTGATGGCCGAGGGTTGGATGAGGTCAAGAAGTACGTGGAAAACCAAGGCGAAAAAGATTACGCGCAGATGAAATTATTTGAGTTCCCGTCGGATACCCCGGGGCTTGCCCCGGTTGGGTAATTCATTTTATCCATTTGCGTAAAATTTGCAACCATTTCTTCAAGCACAAAAACTTTTTCAGTTAGGTCTATGTTTTTGACCCTTTTTGCAAGAGTTTTTTCAATATCAACGCCGCTTTGATTGCGTCCATATTTTGGGCTCTGGTTGATGATTGTCTTTACAAACAATTTATGTTGTTTCAACTTTTTAATTTTTTCTTGGGAAGGGTTGTAAAGTTTTGTTAGTTCTTTGCCGTTTTTTGCAATAACTATGGTTGCTTTATTGGTTACTCCAAGTGCAGTAAATGTGGGCATTCTTTCTGCGAGATAATTTTTTTCCCAAACTTGTCTTACTATAAATGCGACTTGCTGGGCGCTAGACCCGCCAACAATAATGCGGTTAATGGCATTGTCATGAATAAATTTTGTCATACGAACGGTTTCACGAATAATTGGGGCATATTTTCTCGGGAGATGCATAATAGTTAAGAAATTGTTTTGAAGTTAATAAAGATTGTGAACTCAATTTATTGGACATTTCTTGCATGAAAGGTTTAAGTAAAAGGTTAAACCTTGTCTATTCATGGCGTTTTTTAGGAAATCAAAAAGTAAAAGATATAATATTTCACTATCCTCTGGAAGAAAAAAACGAGTAAATACTTCTTCACATTTTTTACGTACTGGGCGGGTTAAGCCAGGATTTAATTATGCTGAAGCAGAA
Organism: archaeon; assembly: GCA_037141515.1. GTDB lineage: Archaea > Iainarchaeota > Iainarchaeia > Iainarchaeales > JAAZKV01 > JAAZKV01. The sequence goes on along the minus strand of JBAXCL010000037.1, from coordinate 6,041 downwards.
AAATTAGGGGCGCGATTTTTAAGCAGGGAATGGATGAAGCAATCAAGGAAGAATGAAGGAGTTATTCTTCCAGCATTTAAGGAACGTCTAATAGGGCGAAAACTTTTGCCTAAGGAAAAAGTCGAAGTTAGGAAACAAACAAATTTTGCGTTAATGACTTTTTGTAGGACGTAGGGGTTCTTTAAACGGCAATTAATTCGGTTTTCATTACGGCGCGTGTTGCATGATCGTCAATTATCAATTAGATTCTCCTTGCGTGACAAGAAAAAAAGTCCTGTGAAATTGTTTTCAGCTGTTTTAGATGTAAAAAATGATCTTATGCTAAGGGGCGAACTTCCCTACGGGGTATATGACCCCGAACAAAACAAATACAGTCTTTCAAACAGCTGGCAAAAAAATGCTCCTGCAACGCCGCTTCACGAAATAATTCATTATTTTGCCGAAAAAGCAATAATTAAGGTTGATGTTCCCTTTGCCACTGCAGTGGATACTTTATATGTGCTTGAGAATCAACACGAAAGTATTAATCCTGAACTTTCATTCCCAACAAAAAAAGAATTTGATTTTCATCAAGTTGTAAAGCACCCCACAGGGAAATTTTTTCATGAAACTAGCATTTCTTATGAAGTTGGGAGTAAAATAGCTCAGTGGCTTTATCTTAAGGTGCCAAAAGAAAAGCGCTGGGATTACTTGTACTGGCGATGCATGGGAAAAAACCATGAAAGGACAAAAAGAATCTGTGGTATAAGATGAATTAATTTGTTTTTATATTTATTTGTGAATACTTTTTGTTCATTTTTAGAAAATTTCCTTCATTTAGATGGTTTAAATAAAATTAAACGCATTTTATTGGACATATTCAAAGTTAAGTGAAAAATATTTGAGGGGTATTTTGTTTGACATTTAATTAATTAGCCTTCGGAATAGGTTTAAGTAAAACATTAACGTGTTTTTGTTGTATGTCTCTAAAAAAAGCTCGGCAATTCAAAAATGAAGTTAAAACTAAACTCTGGCAAGGAAAAGTTGAAAATGGGTTGCCTGAAAATCAGCGAAGATTTGCAGAGCGATTTAAGGAAATGCGAAAACTTTCAGAAATGGATTTGTGCTCAAAAGGAAGGGATTATGGGGCGTATAATGTTACTTTCAGTCGAACTATGAGTTTAAGCCTGCTATCTGCTGCAAAAAGAATTTCAATTGAAAAGAGAAAACAAAGAGTAAAGCCAGTAATTCAAATACTTGAGGAAGGGATGGGGTATGGGATTTTTGTCCAGACATTTAGGGAAAAACTTAATTCAAACGGAATAAAAAACAGGATAACTGCAATTGATTCAGAACCATTTGCTTGGCCCGAGTTAAGGGGCAAAGCTGACAAAATTAATCTAAGAAGAAGAAAAAGTTTTGTTAAGCTTGGGGCGCAAGGGCAAGTTACTGTGGATGAGTTTCATCAAATGGCGGCAGAGCATTTTGAGCCAAAAAGACACTTTGACATGATTTTTTTAATGTACTCTACCGCTAATTACATGATTCCTGAAGTAAGACGCGAGCACTTACTTAAAAATGCGCATTCTTTATCAAGAAACGGTTTTATGCAAATTGAAGTCAAAACAGGAAATGAACCAAATAGTCTTGTAAAACCTTTTTTTCAAACACCAAAAGGTGAAATTAATCTTACTCGAAAGGAAATACCACTCATTAAAAGAGAATTTGAACGAGATGGGTTTGTAGTTAAAATAATGCGCGTAAAATTTTCCTGGAAAAATACAAGTTTGCATTACCGACTAATTGTTACTCGAAAAAAAGGAATATTTGCTAAAAAAGTCAAGTGAACGCATTTTCTTGGACAATTTGAGCCAACAAACTCAAATAAAATCAAGGGTTATGCAACACAGCAAAATAAGCAAAAATCTCTTAGTCAGTTAGCAAATACTTTTAACAAAAAGGTTTATTTAGTTTTAAGTTCTAATTTTGTTATGGTTCTTAAGCAGGTAAATAAAGAGCTTCTTGTTCGTTTGCGTAGGGCAATGAAGAAAGAACAAACCAGGGAGAGTACTAAAATTCCTCCTCGTGCAATGAAATTATTTCGGCATTTAAAGAATATTGATCATAGAAAATTGGATGAGTGGAAACACATGCCTTCGATAGTTACAACAGCCGGTAAGACTACTGTTGACTCTGGTTATGCGGTTAGAGTTTTGAGGGTAAAAGGAATAAAAGGAATTGTTATAAAGTACCCCCCCCTCGCCAGCCAACACTATAAAGTTACTCCAAATCAAGAGATTCGATTTGTGAGACGCGCAGTTGATTTGGCTAACAAGCAATTTGGTTCAATGGGGTTTAATATGCATAAACCAATTGGTCACCCAGTTGGGCCGTTCATTGTAATGGGGCGAAGCAACTATCCAACCGCGGATGATATTATTAGAGAACATCCTCCGGCAAAAGCCCGACGAATGCTTTCTAATTTATCAAAACAACTAAATATTCCTGAGAAAGAATTAAAGGAAAAGATTAGGGATTATTGGGTGAAAGTATCTGTAGAAACAGATGAGTGGTTGGAGAAAGGACTTGTTAAACTAACTGACAAACATAAGGTTGAGGGGGGATCAATATTCCATAAAAACGGGTATAGTTTTAGCATTGACCCATTCAATTTACACCACTTACAAGTAATAGGTCAAACGAACGGCGTGATACAAATAGTTCCGTTCATTGATGCTATTTAGTGGAAGTGTTCGAGCCGATAATTAGTATTTCTTTTTCCCGGTAGTTACTCCGCCCGGAGGCTTTTTCCCTTTTTTTGGGAATAGTTTATTCCAAATGGTTGGGTTGACCTTATGAAAGCTTACTGAAGTTTTTCCGCTTGTGCGTACTATTGTAGTTGTGTGCTCTGGGTGGCGCGCGGCAACCATTTTGGCTAATGTTCTTCTGCATCGGCTTCTCTTTTGGTGCCTTGGAAAGGGATTACCACTCTTCTAGGAATGCCTTTGGCTGTTAGGGTAGTAGTTATTCTCTCTGGGCTAGGGCGCCTAGGTTTTTTCATTGGTAACACCAACGCAAGCATTCAACCAAAAAAGGAGGTCAGAACATGGATTTTGAAGAAAAGCTAATAAACGAGTACAATCAACTAAAATCAAGAGAGAACATTAATTCGGGACAACACAGGCGCATTTTGTTAGGTGCTTTATCACTTTGCTAATGACGGGGGGCTTTGTAAAAGCACTTCTTTTAATTGTTTTAACGAGAATTTTGTATTAAAACGGTCGAGCAACTTTTGCGTCATCCACTATAATTTTGTGGGAAAGAATTATGGATCGAATGTGTTTGTGAAACTCTTCCATAGAGACTTTTCCGTTACGGGCATTTTGTAGTGACAGATACCCTTCTTCTTTACTTAGATTAAGGCCTAACGCCACTACGCCCATATTGAAGCTAAGTTGTACCTTTAACTCTTCCGAGAGATCATCCCATTTACTCACCCGCGTGAAACGAAGTATTTGTTCGCACGCATGCAACGTAAATTCTTCCTTTGAAACCATACAGATATTAAAGAAGCCCATTTTTTTAAACCTATTTTTCTAAAAATTCTTCTGGCAAAGTGGCTCAATATGTTGGACAATTATGAATCTAGAAGAAAAATAATTTTTAGTGCCTGCATGACACTCTCCAAATGCATTCTTGGTTTTGTTGAGGGTGAGGGGCTTGAGAATAGTATTAAATATACTTAGATATATGTGTATATAGGTGGTTATGTGTATTCTACTATGCGAGTTGCTAATAAAACCAAGGAAAAGCTTGAACTTTTTAAGGAACATAAGAGGGAAAGCTATGATGAGGTTTTGAACAGATTAATGGATTCTGGTCCGCAAGTAAAAGATGAGCTTGTTGCAGAACTAATTAAAGATTCTGATGAATATGCAAAAAAACCTTTCAAACGTCATTTTCATTCAATTGCAGAGTTAAGAAAAGAAATAGAGGGTTGATTTAATGGCTTTTGTTTATGATCGCTTTCCGGAGTTAAAAGATACTTTGGAAAAAATAAGCAAAAAGCATAAACTTTTGTACGAAGCTACGTTGAAAAAAATGGATGAGATAATCTCTCGTGACAATCAAACCATCGAATTTTATAAGAACTTAAGAAATGACTTGAGTGATTCAAAAAGGGTTCACGTGCTTAAACACTATGTTTTATTCTTCAAGGTGTATAAAAACGATAATCTAATTTATTTCCAAAAACTCCGCCACCACGACGAAGCATACAAATGACTTCTTTTCTTGGACATTATCTCGATTAGCGGAAGTGGGTGTGCCAGTACTCAAGCGCACTTTGGTGGTTTTCTTAGTTTTTCGTAAATGATAATATAGTTGCAATAATAATTATTGTGGGTAAAATAGCTGCTGCAAATTGCTATTGATTCATATTTAGTTCCAAAATGGCGGGGGCAATGACGTTCCTAAAAATACTAATAATTGCTCCAATAACAAGCATTTTGTAAGAAAGAACTTTGTTTTCCACTTATTTGTTTTTTGGGGGGTGACGTCGATGTCTCTTCGAACAGCATTTGGTTCCAGTTCAAGTTTTGGAATTAGTTTAGTTGAATTTATATTGGGTTTCTTAATTGCTGGGCAAAGTTAATGCGATTTCTGGCATTTTGAATTGTTGCCAAATGCCAATTGATACATAACTTCTGGCCTCATTTTTTAGTGTTTTTACCCCATGGTTTTCGCCCACCTTTTTTTTGGCCAGATAATTTTTGTATGACTTTAGACTGACGTAGCCTTTTATTTTAAATCGTCAATCGCCGATACTTTTCGCTAAAACTCGTTTAATTGGCAATTTGACGCACTTTGGCGTTTTTTGTGCCATATTTTTTCCCATTTTTTGCCATATTTTCGAGTTTTAACCCCACTTCTTAAATGCGTAATGCGGGATAATTAGTGTTATCCTGTATCCTGCCTAAGGAAAATATTGGTTTTTTTATAAAATGAGGTGGAATAATTTAGTAGTGGAAGTGCGGCACCGTGGGGTTACATGAAATGGCGTAAAGTGACTCAAATCACCGAAAGGCTTAAATTGATGAATGGAGTTAAACTGTGGGTGATTTTGTTTTGAATCAGATTATTAGAAAACGACTTTATGGGCCTAAACCAGTTCAAAGGAGGACTTTTAGACATTTTAGAGAAGCCAAGCGATTAGATGCTATTACGAGGCGTTTGCCAGGGGATTTAACGGTTCGTGAAGCCAATAACTTACGAAGGAGAGCAATTGCCTTAGATGGGGCAGGTATTGTTCAAAACGGAAGAGAAATGGGTTTTATACACATGAGTCAGGGTAATGAACTGGCTAAACAAGGGCTTTGGTTAAAGTTTGTTGATGGGGAAATAGCAAAAATGACTGAAAGGGAAAATTTTGGGAAAAAAATTAAAAAATAGTTATGTCGAAGTTAGGTTGTCCTCGGTGTTAAATCTCGTCCAAAATCATTTCAAAACTTGCTCAAATCCAAAACTTATTTAAAAAATTTCAAGAAGGAATTAAAGAATGGCTTCAAAAATTAATGCAGAATGGTACTTGGCCCACAAGATGCCCAAAAATCCTTCTTTTGAGGAAAGGGCAAAATGGCATCTGGAACACGCCCAAGTGTGCGGTTGCAGGGGCATATCTGACAAGCTCAAAACCGAACTCTGGGGGCTCGGATACAAAATATAATTATCTTATTTTAAGGTTTATTTTGGGCAATTTAGATGCCTGGGCGTTATGGTGGCTTTATCTATAATGCGGGTATTTGAGTTCAATTCCATCTTTTCATGCAGGTTGAAAAATGTCCAAGAAAATGGGGCAAAATATTCAAAAACCTAATTAAACATAACAAAAAGGGTATTTTTGGCTGATTAAGAGTTATGTTGAACAAAGGAATATTCTTTTTCCTTAACCAAAAGGTTATGTTTTAATCGCAAGATTTTTTCTAAAAAAATTATTTTGCTTTTCTTTAAATCCTCTGTAATTAATCGCCCGGCATTTGCTTTTTCTGAATGGCGCATTCCAA
>JBAXCL010000036.1:0-8752 GCA_037141515.1 archaeon | reverse complement strand
AATAATGAAGCAGGTGACCTTTTTTATTTAATCAAAAAGTGGCAAACTCAGGTATATAAACAAATCTAAACAAGGTTTTGTCAAGAACTCTGTTGATTTTCTCGTTTTTGATGTTTTGTCAAGGGCGCATTTCAACAAAACTGCATTTAGACCAATTCTTGAAAAAATAATTGAACTTGCAGCATTGTCGCTTAAAGATGTTAAAACTAATTTTGCTGCCGATTCAACAGGATTTTTTACTTCCCAGTTTGGTCATTGGTTTGATGAGAAATGGGGTGAAGAAAAAGAAAAACGCGTTTTTAGAAAAGCCATATTATGACAGGAGTTTTAACCAACATAGCAACTAATTATATTGTTACAAGACAAGAAGGCAAATGCACTGGCAACCCCGGATCAATATGCACCTTGGCTCTACAAAACCGCAATCAATTTTAATGTAAAAGAAGTGTCTGCCGACAGGACATATTCTTCAAGTGATAATTTCACAACAACATTTAACGCGGGTGAAATACATCACATTCATTTCAAAGAGAGTGTAACTAGTGGGGGTAATGGTTTAGTGTGGCGAAAAGTTTAGCTCTACTCAAAACGCAAATCCACAAGAATTCTTTGAACACTACCAAAAACGCTCAAATGTTGAAAGCACATTTTCCCTGATAAAAAAAATTCAACAGCTTCATAATAACCAAAAACTATAAAGCCAATGTTAATGAAATCCTCTGCAAAGTAATCGCCCACAACATATGTTGCTTAATATCCACTTATTACAAATTAAACCTCGAAAATGCTTTTCAAACAAAAGCCCAAGAAACAGCCAAAATTCAAATATTGTTATTACTTTTCGCACACGCCCAAATATCCTAATTTCAGCAAAATTAACCTTCATTTATTGGAACCTTCGCTTCCAGTACTCAACCCAACTTTTTTCAATATTTTTTTCATCCTAAGAAGCGTCACTTCCGCTACTCGCCCAGTCAAATTTTTCTTGTAAAATTCATTTCTCCTCAAAATTTCTTTTTTTCCAGCATCAAAACACACTTTATTATGTATAATGCCTTTTTTGGCCATGTTCATCCCCATATCAGTTGGGGACTTGTACTCGTGCATAAAGTTCTCTTTTGGCACAATTCGCGAAATTAGCTTCTTTAGTATGTAGAAATTCTCAATATCCCTATTATAATTAATTGCTGTTATGTTGTAAGCGCGTTTATGGAAGGAATCAACCATGATTTTGTCCCCAATATCTGCCGTTGCTGCCTCATAAGCAATATTCACTGGGTGATCAATTGGCAAATCCCATATTGGGAAGGTTTCAAACTTGGCGAACCCCGCACTCACTCCTTTCTTTTCCTCATGATAGATTTGGGAGAGGCACACAAACATTTTCCCAGAGTTTGCCCCAGCCCCAGTAACAACTACTAACTTCTTGTCAGTTGGAATTTGGGATTGAGCTTGGAAGCCTCGCTTCCCCAAAACACTTTTCAAATTATCGGGATACTCCTTAATCGTGTGCGTTACAAACAGCTTCTTCCCAATTTTTTCTAACTCCCCCTTAAACTCGTCAACTCGTTTTTGTCCCGAATACCTGGTAGCGACGATTCCGATAATGTGCAAACCATTTTCTTCAAGTTCTTTTGTTTCAGCAAGTGCCAGCTTATCAATCGTTAACCCAGTATCACTCCATTTTCCACCCTTATCTTTTTCCTTTTCAAGTTCAATTGAACTAATACAATACAAAACACCCACATCATTTCCAAGCGCCCGCAATAAACTGATTTTGTTTTTTGGATCATACCCAGGAAGTACTCTTGATGCGTGCCCATCACATGTAAGCCGCCCACCAATTTCAAGGTAAAGTTTGTCAAATTTTGCCACCCTCTCGCGAATTGCCTTAATTTGAGCTTTTAAGTACTTTTCATTATCAAACCCGATTTCCATTTAAATCCCCAAAAATAAAATAATTACACAAAAATAACACCTTTCTTTTTCTTAAACCTTTCTAAATGCCCCCAAGCAAAAACATGTCAAAGGAATATATGCGTCCAACAAATAGTGGTTTTAGTTCACCAGTTTAGTAAGTAGTAAAGAAAATAATCAAATAAAACAGAAGTGCCCCCCCCAAACAATAGTTATAAAAATTGATGGTCGCACAGAGTTGAACTCAAAGCCTAAAAATTAAGGCTTTGTTTTGGAGTGATAATTATGAATAACAAAAACATAACAGTAGGAGTATTAGTTGTATTAATTATTGCAGGGGTTGCAATTTGGGCAGCAATGAGTATAGGAAGTTACTCTTCCACTAACCCTGTCACAGGATTAACCGCAGGAATCACAACAGGAAGTCAAACTTCCACTACTGCGCCAAGTTTGAAGTTTTCAAGCTCACCAGACTTTGCCAACGCATATGAAATCTTGCCAACAAAAGGACCTAACACAGATGCTGCACTAAGCGGATTTAATCTTTCGCAGTCACCCAAACCAAATAGCTCAACGCAAGTAACAATTTCAAGTTCAGAGTATAACATTAACAGAACAATTAATGTCGCACCAGGTTATTCGTTTTTCATAATTGAAAAGATGATGGGTGACGATTCAACTGGCGAAGAAAAAAATCTCAGAGATGATTACTTTGTTTTAGTGAATGAAAACGGATACATTTCGCAAGAGTTTCACCCAACAAACTAATTCATTAAAAACAGTTGCAAGATAAGCCCCACCCCAAATGCAGACGGCATCTTTTATGATGCCCTTGTTACTCGCCTTGGAGGAGTTTGAACTGGCGGAGTCGGAGTAACTGGAGGAGTAACTGGTGTCAAAACAACATTAGCATCAGGTGTTGGATTTGGAGTTACTATATTTGTTGGCGGTGTTTGAACAACAGGATTTGTTTGAGGTTGAGTAATAGTTGGCTTTTGCGTTTTAAGGTCAGTAACCTGCCCGCCAGAACTTGATTTACCAAGAACATATTCTGGAACGAACCCAAATGCAATAATACTGAAAAATAGCACTACTGCAAGAATTAATGAAACACTTACTATTGTTTTTGTTTTAACCATTTAATCAACCTAACCAATTTCAATTAAAAAATCCACTACAATAAATTCACTTAGCCACTCAATTTATTTAATATTAAAGTTCTCCATATGTATTCTTGATTTTGGAACCCCTTTTTCTTTCAATTGCTTAGAAAGTGATTCCATCAACATTGGCGGCCCGCAGATAAAGAACTCAGCATCTATAGGAGCGCCGTTTTCTTCAAGCCCTTTTGCGCTAACACGACCCATTGTGCTTGAGTACCAAGGAATTATCTTTATTTCATTAATCCCTCTTGCATTACTATTCAGTTCACCAAGGAACACCGCGTCGCTTTCTGAATTCGCACAATAGTATAATCTAGTATCAACTGGCTTTGCCCCTACTAGCTTAATGTGATCAAGCATACCCAAAAATGGGGTAACGCCTATCCCGCCAGCAATCCAAACTTGCTTTCTCCCTTCACCAATTTCAAATCGATTAAATTCACCATAAGGCCCATCAATCTCTACTTCATCCCCTTTTTTTAATTTACCTAAAGTGCCCGTGTAGTCCCCAAGTTCTTTTATTGCAAAGCGAAGGTTTTCGCTTAATGGGGATGACGCTATTGTGAAAGGGTGCGGCTCAGCGCTCACCGCAGGATTTATTGTTTTTAAGAACGCAAATTGCATTGGTTTAAACTCCATTTTTTTATTTTGTGGAGAAAGTTCAAGTAGCGTAAGCCGGCCATTTATTTTAATCGAATTTATTTTGTATTTGTAAGGGCGAGTTATCCAATTTTTCAACCAGGATGCGTACAAATATGAAACCCCCCCGACAATTGACATCAATATTATGTAGCCTTGTAAAAGTGGATATCTAGAGATATCAGTAACAATCAAAAATATGTGAAGCAACGCAACAAAATAAACCAACCCCATGAACTTGTGAGAGATTTTCCAGTTCTGGTACTTCATACTTATGTATAAGGTCAAAATTATTAGTAATCCTAGTGCAACTAACGCAATTATTCCAAAATTTATTGGCCAGCTACTCCCAGGCAAGAGGTATATCGCAGCAGATTTCAAGTTCCCAGGAATTAGATTTAGTACAAGCAAGAAAGGGTGAAATAATAAAAGTATGAACGCAGCAGCACCCATGATGTGGTGATTCAAATAAACCTTGTCAAGCCCGCCAAACGCTTTCTCCACCACCCTTAACTTTGTCGTCATAACAAAGGTTAAAGAAAATAACACAAATCCAGTTAAACCCGCAATTTGACCAAGCGAGTACGTCGCATCATTATAATTATCAAAAGTATAGGTGCCTTGGCGGACGATAAACCAAATTACAATAGTGAGCAAAGCAAGTGCCAGCATCAAATAAGACCCAAATTTTATTTTCATTAAAACCAATCCAAAATTATAATCTATTTGTATTCAATTACGCGATTAATTTTTCAATTAAACGATTAATTTTGTTCTAATTAAAGTGTGTTAATTCAGCAATTTTGATTTATTTAACCCATACTTAGTTAGTTAGCGCAGAAGTAGTTTTTATACTTTTTGATGGTTACCTCTATTTCTTAGTTGTTAAATTATCGCTTTAAATTTTGGAATCAGGACTAGTTTCAAATAGACTTTATTAGCATTTTCAATTAAAGCATTATAAAATGTCTTGTTTTCACCAAGCAACCCGTTAGGTTTTGCCCGCATTTACATGTTCAGAAATCTAAAAAATCAAATTCTTTTTCAGTAATTGAGTGAAATTATTCATTTAACTCTTGATTTGAGAATTTAAAAGTTTATTTTGGTGTTTTGACCATTCTTTATTTGGCATCTTTTTCAACCAATTAGCATACGCATCAATGAATTGCATGCGTTGTTTTTGATTACGCGCCTTATCAGCATTTATCTCATTTAGATCTTCTTTCGAAAGTTTTAGCTTTTTTTCCATAACACCTTCTCCGCTTCTTTCCCAACTACCAGTTCATGTATGTGACTTTTTAACAGATTTATGTTTAAACGTTCTTTAAAAATGTTGTATAAGTGCCTCGCATCTTCAAAGTCTTTATTACTACCGAGCTTTAATTTAAATGCTATTTGCAATTCTATTTCTGAAGCATTAAATTTTTCCAAATCATTGACAACTACTACACACTTATTTTTGAGCGAATATTTATTATATTTCGTTTTGGCAAATTTTAATTCAAAATTCGGAATAAAAGAACCTTTTTCTGCGAATCGAATAGATAGTTTTTCTTTTAAGTAATCAAAATATGCTTCTTTTGCACTAAACGCATTAATACATTCAAATCCGCCCCCCCACAACTTTTTCCCAAAAAGAATTGAATTTTTCAAATGACATTTCTTCAAGGAATAAATCAACATCTTCTGTCCCCCTGCTTCTTCCAAAAAGAATTGCAATATAACCTGATATTATCACATAATCGATTTGAACAGAATCAACAAGTTTTACGAAACGAAGGACAAGCTTATCTAATTCAGACAACTCTTTTTCGAAGCATATTTTTCCTTTTTCAAAAGCTATTTCCATAATAGTACTTGATTTAATTGTTAATAAAAACCATTTGTAAGTGTTTTGCCGGCTAAAACTCAAGCCTCATTTTAATAAAAGGTTTTACTATATAATAGCCCATATTAGGAATATGGCATACACAGCTTTTGGACAAAACTAATCCAACTAAATTTTAACTATTTATGCGCATTATTCTTTTCTTATAGCGAAGGACATAATTAAAGGAACAAACTGTTGTCCTTTGCTAGTCGCAAAAGACAGTCTACAAAGTTCACAAATTAATGTCTTTTGCTATAACATAGAAAACAGTTACTAAAGTAAGACACACTAAAGTGAGACACCCCAAAGTACGATACCCAGAAAGACTTTTAATCAATAAACTAGTAATCTTGTCATGAAATCATTTGGACGTAAAGCACAAGGAACTATTGAGTATATTGTAATTATTGCTATTGTTGTAGTAATTTCGCTAGTAGTTGTTGGACTCGCTACAGGATCACTAGACAGCGCAACATACTGTTCAAGTTAATTCAACAATAATAACTGCACCTTACTTAGTGATACAAACTACACTCTACTTTACAGCCAAACTACACTACTAAATACTACAGCACCAGCATGGGACGCTAATTGGGTTTGGAGAACAGATAATTACCCAAAACTTTCTTGGCAATAGTAATAACTGTTTTAGAATTATGCTTACAAACGCATCTTTTTTTGTATGCAAAATAGACAAAAATAGCTTTTTATTATGATTTGAAGATTTTATTTTATTATGACTCAACTAAAAAAAGTTGCTAAGTTGTGGTTGCAAAAAGCAGGAACTGATTTTGTTCATGCACAGCAATCTTTAGAACTTGCTTCGCTTGATTGGGCGCAATTGGCTGCACAGCAATCTGCAGAAAAAGCACTTAAAGCAGTTCTGATACTCAGAGGGTTTGGATTAATTAAAATTCACGACTTACAAATGCTAGCAAGAAATGCAGATGCTCCAAAAGAAATAATCACTCATGCAAGTACGCTCAATTCATTTTATACCATATCAAGATACCCTGATGTTGATTTGGACATGACTGAAGAACAAATGCTTAAAGCGACGCAGGATGCTATTGAATCCGCAAAGGCGGTGATTGAATGGTGCAAACGACAAATAAAAATTTAGAAATAGTAAAGAACTTTAAGAAAAAAGCTGAAAAAATAATTAATTTACAAAAATTAGTTTTTTTTGGAAGCAGAGCAAAAGGAATTTTCAGCGAAGAAAGTGACTTCGATTTACTTTTAGTTTCAAAAGACTTTGAAAATCAGCCGTTTTATAAAAGACCTGTCGAATTGTATCTCAATTGGAAAGAAGCTTACCCACTAGAACTCATGTGTTATACTCCAGAAGAACTTAAACGAAAAAGCCAAAACCCTTTAAGCTTAGTTTCAGAAGCACTAAAAACAGGAATAACAATCTAAAATATAAATACGCCTCCTGAAAAAAACCAATAACAATGGACGCTAACTGGGTTTGGAGAACAGACAACCACCCAAAACTTTCTTGGCAACCATAAAGAAAAGTTAAAACTTTTTAATTAGCTTAAATATTTTAATAAAAAAATATGCAAAGCGCAAATAGAAATAATTTCCAAAAAGGAAATTACTCCAAATGCGCTTTACAATAAACTGATGATATTTTTACTTCTTTTTTTGAGGATACCCCAAAGCCCATACTTGCTTTAAGCCCAGCACTAATGCAGCCGGAGCAGAGAAAGCAACTATGCTTGAAAGGATTGATCCCAAAATATTTCCCAAAGGCATGTATACTGCACCAATCTGATTAATTGGAATTGATCCAATCATAGTTACTGCAATTACTGCTATTAGGAATTCGGTTACATGCTCGTCCTTGACGTTGATTAGACCAACTATTAAACCAAGTACGATTAAGACTACAAGCACTGCCCAAGTTGCACCTGCAACCAATTCAGGCCATAATCCACTAACTAGACCAAGAAGCACTGCTAAAATAAAACCAATTAAGAAAGCATAGCCCCCAGCCCCTCCTTTTTTTGCCATAATTTGACACCCCCGTTGAAGCAACATGAAACGAAAATCATTTAAAGACTATTAAAATTTATTCAATGGTAAACAGGGAAATAATTAGTTAAAAAGCGCAAAAATGATTAACCAAAAATCAGGACTAATGAATATTATACAAAAAACTATTTTAGTATTATGCTTTTCTATAAATTCCAAGCGTCTCGTCAATAATATATTTTTCTTTATCGCTTAAAGGTTCAAGAGAATCAAAAAAATACGGTTGAATTATGCCCTGCAAAGCAAGCACGTGCTTTACTGCTTGAATTCTTTTTTCAGGAAGAATTAATTTATTTAAAGCAAAAACCTTAGCCTCGTTACGCATTAATTTTCGATAATCAAGCTCATCAAAATTTTCAATCAACTGCAAATAATACGCTGGAAACAAAATAGTTGAAACGCAAGTAATTCCTGCAAACCCTTTACGCAAAGCATCGAAAGCAAATTCTTCATTTTCCTCAAAAAGCTTTGTAAGCGGAGCGAATTTTGAAAGCTCTTCAAAATAATCAGGATTCCTTGAAGCATCAATTATGCCAAGAAGATTCTCCCAGTTAATAAAATTCCCAAGCCAATTAATAGGAATACTTTCACCAAACAAAAAATTATTATTATACAAAATTATTTTTTCTTTTGTCTGACTCATAAGCAATTCAAAAAAATCCGCAAAACGAAGTTCGTGCATTAATGCTGAAGGTGGAACATTAACAACACAAGCATCAGCAAATTTTGATGACTCTTTTACTAACTCTAAAATCTCATCAGCCCCAAGCGCAAAACACCCAGCAATAACAAGTCCCCGACCTTTTACCTCCTTACTAACAGTTTGTAACACTTTTGCCCTAGTTTCAGGCAATAACCTGTCAAACTCTGAAAACCTGCTGAAAACAAAAAAATTCTGAACCCCCTTATTTAGAAGACGCGCAACTATATTTTTTAGCGAAACTGTGTCGACTGAAAAATCCGCATTTAAAGGAGTGACAATTGGGGAAATTACTCCAGAGATTCTTTGAGCAGAAAAAGGAGAAGCAACTTTTTTTGAAAAAAGTCCAAGTCGCCTCATAAAATCACCTAATTACTATTTTTTTTCTTCAAAATCTCCTTCTTGATATTATTAACTACATCC
>JBAXCL010000035.1:0-8909 GCA_037141515.1 archaeon | reverse complement strand
ATAAACCAGTACACCCAACTAAAATCAAGAGTGAACATTAAATCAGGACAACACATGATTGCGAGTTTTGTGGAAAATATAATTCCTCAAATGCCACAATTACTTTTTTTGCACATAATTAGTTAATTAATTTAGCAGGTGTTTCCTTCTGGTTGTGGTATGTTTTGTTCTAGTTTGTTTGTTGTGTTTAGGTTCCACCATATTTTTGTTTGTCCGTTTGTTGGGGTTTTTGTTATGCACATTTCGCCTTTTTTTATTAGGTTTAGCATTCCTTGTAGTGTGTCGTAGTCTTTGTTGGTGTTTGTTGTTGCGTCGTAGTATTTTAGTCCTAGTGCGGAGCCGTTGTTTAGGTTTGTTGTATTAATTGAGGTTAGTGTTGTTTTTTGATTTATTGGGGTTATTTCTGTTTGTGATGCGTTTGTGGTTTTTTGTGTGTAGAATGTTGTGGTGAGGTTTATTTTTCCTTGTTGTGTTGGGTTTGTCCAAGAAATTTGGTGGTTGTTGTTTGTTACGGTTTCGGAGTAGTTTGTTTTTCTTTTTCCTTCAAAGTCGTAGCATCCGCCGTTTATTGTAGAACCTATTCGTGTCCAATTTTTTATTAGTCCCTGTGCTCCGTTGATTGTGTATCCTCCGCTGGCTGTGTTGCCGTCGCTGGTTATTGTCATCATTACTGGGGTTGGTTGGGATGGACTATAATTAATAGAATTTGAATTATATGACAAAACAATTCCTTTGTTTAGTGTTGGTAAATCGGTTGTGTTTTGGATTGAAATGTTTTTGAATGCGTTTGAAGCTACTGCGGCTTTGTCTGTGTTTGAGTTTAATACTAGATTTCCATTAACTCCTACTCCGTAATCTGCTCTTGCGTATGTTCCTGAATTATTTTTGCCTACTTCTCCGTCAAAGGGCATTTCGTATAATGGATTTGTTGAACCTGTTTCTTTGTATAAAGTAAAAGTTATTGTGATTGTTGCGTTTGGAGTACCATCAGAATTAGTAAATGACTTATTCGCCAAGTTATCATAATTCACATCAATTCCAACAAAATAAATCCCGCCGTTTGGTAGTGTTCCGCTTTGTGTAACATTATCCCCATTTCTAACAACAAACTTTATTCGCCCTTCAGAAATTAATTTATTCAAACCAATTCTATCCCTCAAAGGAACATAACTATTCAAAAACTTAGAATACTGCGCATCAAAATCTCTCAAAAAGCTTTGAGAATAATTATCTTTAATCAAATAATTGTACCCGCTTGAATAATTTGCGAGTTCAGCCTTATCCCCGCTAATTTCAGCAGCCATTATCTTATCCAATCTCTTAACCAAACTAATAGAAAACTGCGTCGCATCACAATAACTATAATTCACACTCAAAGAATCACACTGCCTCTCATCAACCCTCGAAAAATCCCAATCATACAATAAATGCAAATCAACACTAGCACCACTCAAACCATCTTCCCCTTCCGAACTAACACAATTCGACTCACTACCAATCAACTTAACCTGAAACTTCTTAGTAACCTTCGCACCCCCAACCCAATCACTCACACTCAAAATAGCATAACCAGACTTCACATCACCCACCTTAACAGCATTAAAATCAATATCAGGAGACGCGGCTGTTTGGTTGTCAAATACTATGTTATTGTCAATGCCACGGTATAGCCCAATGTACTCTGCGTATAAATTTCCGTTTTTCAAAAATACTCTCCAACCTTGTGGAACATCTTGCGGACGTATTACACTGTATGATTTTCCATCTGGACTATACTCTACTAAAGTAGAATTCACATCAGGGAGTGGAAAATTAAAATCTTTAACCGCATCAAGAGGAACATCACCAAGCGGAGTAGAGCACAAAGGCGCCCAGGAAGTAATTGGTTGAGTAAATGAATAAGCAGGTATTTCGATTTGCTTACAAATTGGATTATTTACCATTGCACGATATTCAGGAGTTACATTATTTGGATCTAACTCAATGAAAAAATACTTACCAGTATTATGAAAACTATTTTTGTCATACTTGTAAATTATGTGCCCTGAGCAATCAAGAGCATCTATGCCCATCATTCTATAAGTAACGAACAAGTCAAGTTCATCATTTTTTTCAGGTTGGCCAAGTGCAATATTCTTTGCAATAACAAAATTTTTTGTGCGCAGATAAGTTGCAGCATAACCATTTATCCAAAGTCCGACTGGCCGAACTACATTAAGGTCATTAAGTATGTGCATTCCTTGATAATTATAAAAATCAACAATTGGGATCGGGAATGAATCTAAGCCTCCTGCAAAAACATTTGTATTTTCCCATAGCAGTGGCGCAGTAGCATTATTGTATTTTCCTAAATTGTATACTTTTCCTTTTATTGGTTCAAGTTGTACTTCTTTTGACCATGAATTAGTTTTTTCGTTAAAAGGAGTTTTTATTTGTGAAAAATTTGATGTCGCTGAATTAGTAGCTATTCCATTCCTACTAGCTACATCAATTGGGGGGCAGATTTTTATTACTCCGCCGATTTTTCCCGGACCATAATAACCCCACCCATCATAAAAGAAAGTAGCCATGGTGTTTGATAACTTAATTTGTTTATCTCTAGGCCCAGCACTTCCAGTTATTGCACCAAATGAATTATCTGCAAAGTAAAACCATTTGTTATGATCTATTCCTGGCGGTTCAGGATTATCTCTCCAACCCATTTGTAAATAGCCAAAGCTATAACAGCCAGAACCAGCAAAGTATTCAGCATATGAAATTTTTGGAATTACATTTGGATAAAATTCGTTCCAACGGGAATCAAAGTTTGGACCTTCTGTTAAATTCACGCCAGTTGAAATATTTTTATCAGCATAACTTAGGGTAGTTTGTTTTTGCCCAGTTATTTGAGATACGATTTGCGCTTGTTCAGCATTAGTTAGTTGATCAAAACTTATTTGCGGATTTCGAATAGGCGCATCTGGAGCTATTCGCGAAACTATTGAAGTATTTTTCACGCTTTGCGCAACATCATTACAAACCTGCTGACCCGCACTTGCAAGATCATAGTAAGAGTGTTCATTTGCGCAATAATTCGAATAACAAATAACTGGGGTGCTTGCTAAAGGAGTTGAACCGCTTTTTAGCGGGGTTCCATCAGCATTATAAAAAATACAATAACTTGGAATACATCCTTTCTCTGCAAAAATTAGCCCCATATGCGAAAATGGAGTATCACAACCACACATAACAGCCTCGGTGTTGAATGTGTCCCCTAGTCCTAGCCCTGTTACAATTCCTTCTACACTTACGGTATCTACTTTGAGAGTTAGGTTTGATACAGGGTTTTGCCCGAGGTTAATATCAATAGTCCCTGATGTTCCTGCTTTTAAATAATCAATTTGTACGCCGGGTTTATTGAAAGTCATTAGTGGCATTGTAAGGTCTTTTCGACCAGTGTATTGTTTGTTAGTTACTTTTCCAACTACTGCAAGATTATTTCTGTAATTCCAAATAGCATCACTTAATTCGAGTGGTGAGTTTTGGTCTTTTATTATTACATCAATAGTAGCTATTAGTTTTGTTGGCAGAGCGGTTCCGGAGTATATGGTTACTGGGAAAGCACCTAGTGTTTCGCATCTATCTGAACTTCCGTAACAATCAATTGTTATTTCTTGTACTGCGCCGGGAGCAATAGAATAATTTGTTCCGCTTGGCCCGGCATGTAACTCAGTTTCCACGCTTATTTTTCTTGTATCAGTGCAGGTTGATGCAATACTTATTTTTCCTTTGTCAGTGGAATTTATTTCAAAGTTGGGTATTTGTACGTCTTTAACATTTACTGTGCCGTTTGTTCCTTGGTATGAAACATTAATGCAATCTGGAGCAGCTTCTGGAATTGTAAACGGGTTTGTGATTGTTGTTTCTAAGTGTGCTGGATTTGAATTATATTCATCCCATGCGTCAAATTCTACTATGTCCCCAGCATTTAATCCTGTTGCGTTAAAAGACAAAACATCTATTCCGTTTGCATCTGTTTTTCTGCCTGAATAAATTACTGATGATGTTGAGTTTCTTTTTAATGTGGCTTTCCAATATGCTGATAGGTAATTCTTTGAGCCAGTCACTAAATCTTTTGAGTATGTTGATAAAATAAATATTGGGTAATTTACTTTTTCGTTTATTGTTGAATTTGTTCCGTTGCTTATTCCTAAGTATAAGTTTTTTTTGCTTTTAACAGAGAATCTAACTTTCGAGTTATTTCCTATTGCTGTTACGAGCGGATCAGTAGTTGTGTTTGGAGTGTTTAATGAAAGATTGACTTGTACATTGTTTGATGGGGCTGTTGGATTTAGGGCACTTGTTAAATCAGCGGATTTTGCTAGTGGCCCAAGTGTTGTATTATTTGAAACGGTGCCCAAGTTATTGTCAAAAGATAGTTTGAATTTATCCGAATCGCTAACTCCTGCTGATAAAGAAACAGTTTTGTAGTCCGTATCAGTAAGGTTGTTCGCATTAATCTTTATTTTATACAAAGCCCCTATTTGAATTAAATTTATTTTTGAAGAATCTGCTATTACCCAAACTTGATTTTCTGGGTTACTTTGATTCATCACAAAAGTCGAGAATAGCACGTCAGGGCAGTTATCAAGACAAAAAGTGTTTCCTATAACAAATTCTTTTGAATACAATAAACTTTTCTTTTCTCCAAAACTTGCTTGAAAGTAAATTATTTTTCTTAAACCAAGTGGCGCATTAGCATCAACACTTATTTTTACTAACACTGGCACCATTTTTGTTTCTGATTGTTCAGGCAATATGACATTAACTTGCTTAGCATTAGTCTCAACTATGTCTGAATTAATAACTGTGTTTTGTTTTGTTCCAGATAGTATTGTTGCTGAGCCGTTTATTGATTTTGCATCCAAGAATAACAAATCGTCGTCAGAATCAAAATATGAGTTTACTAGTGCATTTCCTTTAGAAGTGGTATTTACTATTAAATCAAAATAAAAGTAATAATTATTTCCTGGTGCAAGTTTGTCTGCGGGGCTTTCGGGACTAGTTGTCGGGTCAGATAGTAGTACTTTTCTTAGCATTAATTGTATTTCGTTTTGATTTGGGAGTGATGCTTTGGAACGCAAGTATATATTTTGATTTGCAGTTTCTCGCGTAATTGGATAAACTAGACTCTCAAAAGGCAGGTAAGCTAAATCATTTACTTTCAAATTTATTTTGCTACCAGAATTTAATTTAACACTTTTTGTATTAATCATCGCAGTTATTGGAACTAGAGTAAAACCATTATTGCTTTTTTGGAATAGTTCAAACTTTGGTGATGTTAAAACATTGTCTCCGACAAAATTAAAATTAATTTGCCCTTTTCCGGTTAATAATCGCACTAGCACATCCAAATTCTGTCCAACAATTGATGCACTAGCTTGTCCGTAATCTTCTTTTGTTTGCGCAGCAACTAAATAATTCCCATCTGGCAATCCATCAAACTCAATAAAACCATTTTTATCAGTCAATCTTGACTCTTCAAGCGCTCCGCTAAAACCCTGCATAAATAACTGCACTACCGCATTAGTTAATGGTTGATTTTGATCATCAATTACTTGCGCAATTAATTTTCGCCCACCTTTATTTAATGAAACAATTTGCGGTTGTTCATTTACTTTTTTCAAATCAATTGAAACAATTTTTTTCACATAACTTGGTGCGCTCACAACAGCTTTGTAACTCTTTGTAACATAATCAAATACTTCCACAGGCCCAATAAATCCATTAGCATTTTCGCTCACAGTTCTAAAAAAGTTCGCATCAGCCCCCACTAAATAATATATTCTCGCTTGTCCAAAATTAATTGAATTTGCATTTTCATCCACAGGTTTTAAATAAATATTTGGCAAATTAGAATCATTGCCATTTAACTCACTAAAATAAATTTTAACTTCTTTTACCGCATCTACAATCACGGTAAATGAGCCAGTCATAATTGCCCCGTTTGCTAATGCAGAGTAATTGTAATTACCCGCATCAAACACATCTGAAATCGTCCCGTCAGTTAGAGTAACTAATGTTTGAGTAAGCCCCAAATAATTTGTAACAGTAATTATTGCGCCAGCTTGTTTTCCTTTCGGACTATCAGCATTGAAAATTACAGTCCCTTCATTTACTACTTTTACCAATTTAATTGTTTTTTGCCCAGACGATCCAGTTAACACCACAGTCTTATCAGCATACTGCGGCGCTTTTGCAGTCAACGTATTTGTAATACAATCCAAATTATAATTCAAATTAAAACTTTCACTACCCTGCACTTCACTCCCTAAAGAAGTATAAACAGTACTCACTTTCGACTTCCCATTCTGTGTACAAGAATAATCAAGAGTAGCACCCAAAATTAATGAATTCGATTCATCAACGACACTAACAGAAACAAATTTTAATTTCTGCATAGACTGAGAAAGCGTAAAAACAGAATTAACATTAAAACCATTTAACAAAATATTTTGTGCATTAACATCATAACCTTCTTTTGTTGCAGACGTTCCAACAATTCCTGATACTAAACAAACAGAAAACGACGCATTTCCACTTTGATCAGTAGAAACTTCTTTAGTAATAACATCCGCCACATTATATTTTTGCTCAGAACAAGAATACACGTATTTTACATTTGCCCCCTCAATCGGACTCCCAGAAGAATCTAAAACAGTAACAAAAACCTTTACATTCTCATTCGATTGGTTTTGAAAAAACAAAAAATAAGCCCCACCAGCAATTAACAACAAAACAATTACCAAAAAAAGCACTAAACTTGGAACAACATTATCCACCGCATCAATTAACCCTATCAGAGGCGTTTTTTCCCAAAACCCGTACCACGTATCCTCTAAACGTGAATATATCCCCATATCAATCAATCCAGAAAAAGGCATTTATTGTTTATAAACATTCCTTGATTGTATTTATTTCAAAAATCTGCAGTGAACTTATTGATTTCAACATTATTTCCGCATTCTCAACAGAGTATTGCTTTGGCACATTCGTCTAAAAATACTCCTGATTTCCACCAAAACATATTTCACGAAACTCAAAACCGAATTTCTCAAACTCTTTAAATGCTACTGTGCAGGCACCTGCGAGGAATTGTTTTTCAAAACAAAACAAATTCACACTAAATAACACACAATACCCACTAGAAATCAAAAAAGTGATGGCTGAACAACTAAAAGAATTAGACAAACAAAAAATTAAGAAGCTGGTAATATACACATAAGAAATAATTTAATCTAAAAAAAGTTAGTTATTTTCTTCTTCTTATAATAACAAAACCAACTACTACGCCTATTGCAAGTATTGCAAACAAAACAATTAGCAAAGAACTGCCAGCATTCCCCAAGAATCCGAACAACCCAGTAGCAGGGCTATTGGTTTCAGGAGTAAATGTTTGAACTGGAAGAGTAGGCTCAACAACAGGCGAAGTAGTACCTTCAACAACCGGGAAATTAGTGCCCTCAACAGTATCAGGAGTATTTGGGTCAATCGCATTAGTTATAACTGGAGTATTAGTATCTGAAGTTATTGGCGCACCAGCCATAATTGATCCAGAAGAACCACTACGTGTAGTTGGAGTTGGAGCCATTAAAGCAAATTCAGTTAAGTGCGTAACGAAAACAGTTAACACTTTATTAGTAGTATCTCTAATTGCTATTGGAACTTCAGTCCAAGCATTTGTTGTTGTATTGTAGTAGTAAACTTTCAAATCATTTTCGTTAATACTTGTACCATCAACTACCCCGTCGTTATCAACATCAGGATAAGCGAAATCTAATTGTAAATTGAAATCACCAGTAGGTAAATTTGAATTTATAACATAAGTTGTTCCAGCAACTGAAAAACCAGAAGTACTTGAAGTTGTTGAAGTTTCTGTATTAATATCAACGTAATAATTTCCACTTGGCAAAGTTACAAACTTTGCAGTAACATCATACAAAGTATTAGTATCAACTGTAATTTCTTTATTTTCAACTAAAATACTATTAATATCAAGAATAGTTGTTTTTTCTCCAACTTGGTGACCATTAATCAGCAAAACTCCAGTGTATTTTCCGTTTTCATTTACTGGCCCAACATTAAAATCACAACTCATTGCACTATTTACTCCATAACCATATCCATAACCATAACCGTATCCATAACCATAACCGTATCCATAACCATAATTCTCACTAGTGTGAGTAGCGTCACAAACACCTAAAACTGGTAAACCATAATTAGAACCATTCTTTAGAACCTGCATTTTTACAGAGTTAATTACTTCGTTAGAAACTTTACTCACATCAACGTGAACAGTAACATATTCACTTTCAAAAACATCATCTTGAGTAGGATTAGTCCAGTTAGCAGCAAAAGCGCTTGCAGGACCTGCTATGAAAACTATTAAAATTAAAGCGATTGCAATTACAAAAGAAATTCCTTTGCCCAACTTACTATTTCCGCCAACGCTAAAACCATTACTAGAAACACTTTTTTTTGCTTTGTTTAATTCAGGATTAATAGTACCAGTAAAAGAAGCCACCACAGATTTATCTTCAACTAAATCTTCTTGAGCACTAAAAATACTCCCAGACATATACTGAATATGAACTATGACTGCTTAAAAAACTAACTATGCTGCATTAGATTTATTATACGATCTCAAATCACCAAAACAAAAAACAAGTAACTAAGAAAAGGTAACTAGTTAGTATTTTGGATTTGGCTTGAAAAGAACTTAATTTTTCAAACACTTTATACTTTAAATACCCTAAACCCCAAACATATATATTAAACTAGGTGAATTTTCTTTGAAAAGCATTTCAATTATAATCCCGATTAAGAATGAAGAAGGAAATATCCAACCACTCTACAACGAAGTATCC
>JBAXCL010000034.1:0-8911 GCA_037141515.1 archaeon | reverse complement strand
GATTATGGTTGAGCGAAAAAGAAGAAAGAAAAACAAACTGCGCGGACAGCGAACCATGGGTGCAGGAAACACTAAGAGTAGACGCGGAGCAGGTGGACGCGGAGGCCGCGGAAAAGCCGGCACAAACAAACACAGATTTCATTCAATGGGAAGATTAAAACCCGTAAAATACAGACTTAAAGCTGAACGAAAAGGTGAAGCAATACAACTCGGAAAGCTTAACGCGATGCTTGACGAAATGGTAAAATCCAAAAAAGCAACAAAAGAAGGCGACAAATATATTGTTGGAATACCAAGCGGATTTGAAAAAATATTAAGCCAGGGTGAAGCAACGCACAAAATCGTATTAAAAATTAACGCAAGCAAAAAAGCAATTGAAAAAATAGTAAAAGCTGGCGGAAAATTCGAATTTGCTAAGAAAAACTTCAAGTCAGAAGATTTGGCTTTCTCAGGAGATTCTGAGGACGAAGACTTAGAGTTTGAAGAAGTCGAAGGTGAAACACAATAAAAGTGAATTTGACACGCCTTTTTTTGGCGTGTTTAAAAACACAATTTTTAAAGCCCTAGAGGGGGGCTTGAGCGAAAAACACAAAAAAAATTCTGGCAAAATGAGAAAACTTCAAATGCGGAAAGAATAAAAACTCAATCAGATAATTTTTTGTAATTAATTTGAATATTAGAACAAAATTTTTTTAATAATTTGGATTTGGATATATTTTAAAGGGTGAATTTGTTGGGGTTAATCAATTTTTTAGTGGGGATATCCCAGTACTTGCCTGAAATAAAAAGACCTGAAAAAGAAGTAACTTTTAAGAATAAACTTATTTGGACCCTTGTTGCGCTATTAATCTTTTTCGTACTCGCAAAAATTAATCTTTTTGGTTTAGACACGATGTCAGCGAGCGTACAACAAATACTTTTCGCGCAAACTCTAATGGCAAGCGAAGTTGGAACACTAATAACTGCCGGAATTGGTCCGATAGTAATGGCATCAATCTTTTTACAACTTTTTGCAGGTGCAAAAATATTGAATATTGATCTTGGAAGTACTGAAGGGCGAGCAAAATTTCAACAGTTGCAAAAATTACTTGCAGTAATTCTATGCTTTGTAGAAGGATTTATTTACGTGGCGAGTGGGCTACTTACTCCGATAGGGGGAGCAGGACTCGCAAACCCATGGACACTTATTTTAACTTTACAAATCGCAGCAGGTTCTTTGGTACTATTGTACTTGGATGAAATAGTTTCAAAATACGGAATCGGTTCAGGAGTGAGTTTATTCATTGCGGCTGGAGTTGCAGGCGGACTATTCTGGCAAGTATTCTTGCCCCCAATTGAATCACTGGCAAATCCAGCACTAGCAAGCGGAGGAATATTGTGGAGAACATTTGCTACAGGGGATCCAACTCTTTTGCTTCCCCTAGTTGGAGTTGCAGCAATATTTTTGATTGTTGTATTCGCAGAAGGAATGCACGTAAATATTCCTATTACAATGGGGCATAGGGGAACCGGCGGAAGATATCCCGTAAAATTTTTATATGTGTCAAACATGCCAGTAATACTTGCAATGGCGCTATTTATGAACGTGCGTTTATGGGCGCTATTTGTCGCAAAAGTTCCCATAATTGGGCCAATGATGGATGGCTTATCTTGGGCCGTGCAAGTCCCAAGTATAGGCGGATTAAGTTTAGTTCATGGGCTAATAGTTCAAGGGCTTACACAAACTACTGTGCTGACTATATTTCAAGCAGTAATATTTATGGGGTTGTTAATTGTGGCCTGCATAGTATTCGGATGGTTCTGGGTACAAATGGGAAACCAGAGCACAAAAGCAGTTGCGGGGCAACTTGAAAAAGCAGGAATGCAAATACCTGGATTTAGAAGAGACCGAAGAATTATTGAAAAAGTTCTTGACAGATACATCCCACCAATCACAATACTTGGATCAATATTTGTTGCATTACTAGCCGGCGGAGGAGATTTAGTCTTAGCAGGCGTAGCAAGTGGAACAGGAATACTATTGACAGTTGGAATAATATATCGTTTCTACGAAGAAATAGCAAAAACACAGCAAGAAGCACTGTCAAAAATCATGGGCAAAATGGCATAAAATATGCGAAAAATAAGGGTTTTTAGGGGTATTTTAAGAGAAATTACGTTTATTGCAATTTTAAAAAAAGTTCTTCTAAGAACCTTTTAAAATGTTGCCTTAAAGAAGATAATTATACTGGTGAGTATTGGAAAGGTGTAATGCTTGGAAGCGATATATGTAATTATTTTAATTACTCTTGGACTCTCCGCATTAATCAGAATATTGCAAAGAAAACTTGTAGATAGAAAAAAAGTTAAAGAATTACAAAAACAGTTAAAGGAAGATAATAAGAGATATTTTGAGTTGATAAAGGAGGCTGAAAAAAACAAAAAAGAAATTGACGAAATTCATCCACGAATAATGAAAGCACAAATGGATATGATGAATTCAAGTATGAAGGTAAGTTTGATTACATTGCCAGCATTTCTTGTTGTTTTATATTTATTGAAAGAATGGTTTATGACGATACAATTAGTATCCCCTATACCAGTGATAATGTTTGTAAATTGGATTCCAGTTGGGCTGACAACAACTCCTGGATATTACGAAGCATATATTTCATTTTCAATTTTATCAACAATATTATTAATTATAATTGAAAAAATTTATGATATAGTAAGACACCCAGAATTGGCGTTAGAAAAAAAGAGAGAAGATGAATTGAAGAAAAAAGAAAAAAACAAATTAATGGATAAAAAAGCAGATGAAGTAAAAAACTAGAATGAGTGATAGAAACAAAATTAAAGTGAATGAATGAAGAATAATTATTATTGGTGAAAAAAATGGTTGCTCCACAGAAAAGACGAATGCAGTACGATAGTAAAAAAACTCCTAATGGAACAAAAAGAGTTTATTTTAAAGGAAAGCACAAAAAGATAAAATGTGCAATTACGGGAAATGCACTTTCTGGTGTGCCTCACGAAAAAAAATCAGGATTAGCAAAACACAGTAAGACAGAAAAAAGACCGAGTGCACCATTTGGCGGAATACTTTCAGGCGAAGCAAGAGAAAAAGTGATGGTTGAACTAGCAAAAGTACTGGCGGGAATAAAAGACTTGGCAGACGTAGATATTAAGTACAGGAAATATGTTGAACAGTCAATGAAGCTTGCAGATGTTGAATAGAAAACATAGTAAGAAGAAAAGAATGGTGAAAAAGTTAGAGATATAAAAATGTGGTTTTTATGGAAGTTGGAACAGTTTGTATTAAGACAAAAGGACGCGATGCAGGCGGAATAGCAGTGGTACTTTCAAAAGCTAGTGCTGGAAGAGTATTAATCGATGGTCCTAAAGTAAAAAGAAAAAATATAAATGTTTTACATTTATTTCCAATTGGAAAAACAGTAAAAGTAAAAGAAGAAGAAAGCCACGAAAAGGTTATATCAGCGCTTAAAGGATTAAAAGAATAAAATTTGTGGAATGATACTTATGGATGAGTTCAATTATATTGTGAGAGTAATAGGAAAAGACCTTGACGGTACAAAAAGCATAGAGTCTGGCTTGCAGGAAATAAAAGGAATCGGGCAAAGAATGGGCGGGCTTATTGCAATGGAATTTAGAAAAGCAAATAAAATTGCGCAAACAAAAAGACTTGGGGAACTTTCAAACGAAGAAATAAAGAAACTTGAAGAAGTAATACTCGCTCCTGAAAAATATAAACTCCCAATCTGGACAATGAATCGACAAAAAGATATAGAAACAGGAAAAGATAAGCACATTACAATGAACGACTTGATGTTCTCACTAAGAACTGATGTTTCAAGAATGGCTGAAATTAAATCCTACAAAGGACTGCGCCACATGTGGGGCTTGCCAGTAAGAGGACAAAAAACTAAGTCAAGACATAGAGGAAAGGGCGGAACTGTTGGAGTTGTAAAGAAAGACCAAGCAAAATCAGCAGGCAAACCAGCACCAGCTAAAGAGGATAAGAAGTGATAATTATGGGTGACCCGAAAAAGAAACGAAAACAATATGAAAGACCACGAAGGTCATTCCAAAAAGAAAGAATAGAGAAAGAAAGGGATTTGAAGAAACTTTACGGGCTAAAAAACAAGCGCGAACTCTTTAGAGCAGAAACAATAATAAGAACTAAAAGAGGAACTGCAAGAAAATTGCTTGCACTAACACTTGAAAACAGATTAAAGAGGGAAAAAGAACTTCTCGATTCACTAAAGAAATTGGGAATTTTAAGAGGGACTCCGACCCTTGATGATGTTTTAGTATTAACACCAGAAGCAATGCTTGAAAGAAGATTCCAAACAATTGTTTGGAGAAAAGGAATGGCAAACACTCACAAACAAGCAAGACAATTTATAGTACACGGGCACATTGCAATTGACGGAAAGAAAGTTGACAAGCCAGGGTATGCTGTAAATGCAGAAGAAGAAGGACAAATTGCTTGGTACGGCGGAGAAATAATGTTTGAAGTAAAAAAACACGCAAAGAAAAAAGATGTTAAAATTGTTGAAAAAGAAGATGAATTAAAGAAAGCATTTGAAGAAGCAAAACCAGTTGAAGCTAATTCAAGTGCTCCTAAAAAAGAAGAGAAGAAGTGAAAATGATATTTGGTAATTTGGTGATATGAAATGGCAGAAAATAGAGGGGTAGTGCATATTTACGCAACACACAACAATACTATGCTATTGTTAACGGATTTAACCGGTGCTGAGACTATATCAAAAGCAACTGGCGGAATGGAAACAAAAGCACAACACAAAGAAGGCTCGCCATATGTTGCCATGAAACTAGCAGAAAATATTGCAAATGCAGCAAGAGAAAAAGGAATAAGAGAAATATTTGTTAAAGTAAGAGGACACGGGGGAAATAGAAGTCCCAGTCCAGGAACAGGCGCTGAGGCTGCGATTAGATCACTTACAAGAAATGGAATGAGAATAGTTTCGATAGAAAATATTACTCCTCTGCCGCATGATGGCTGTAGAAAACAAAAAAAGTTCAGGGGAAAGTCACAGAAGTGAATTAAAATTGGATTTAATGATGAAAAGGGATTGATTATGGACATAAAAAAAGTGCACGAGGAAGGAAGTGTTACAAAATACCTTATCAAGGGTGCGAATTATACATTCATGAACACACTAAGAAGAGTCATAATGACTAATGTTCCGTGCCTTGCAGTTGATGCAGTTCAGATATATGAAAACGATTCAGTGGTTTTTGATGAAATGCTTGCAAATAGATTAGGACTATTGCCGCTAAAAACAGATGTTAAAACATACAAACGCGGAGACAAAATAAAACTAGTACTTGAAAAAACAGGGCCTTGTGTAGTAACAAGCAAAGACATAAAATGTGCAGATCCAAAAATAGAGATTTCTGATAAAAAAATCCCAATCACAAAACTTGGAAAAGAACAAAATATTAAAGTTGAAATGACTGCAGTAATGAGTTCTGGAGAAGAACATGTAAAGTTCCAACCAGCAATTGTTTCTTACAATGAATTAATGGAAGTAAAAAATGACAAGAGCTATGACACAAAAGCTATTGTTATAGAAATGCCAAAAGGAAGCATAGAAGTAAAAGCAGGAAAATTGTTTTTCGCAGATCCTTATAATGTTGAACACCAAAATCAGCATTTGGATATATTAAGAAAATACGGTGTAGAAGTAAAATTCAGCGACTCTGATTTCGTACTTACAATAGAATCAACGGGACAGCTTAGCGCAAAAGAAGTGCTAGAATCAGCAATAGACGAAGTAACAAAAAAATTAGACGAACTTGAAGAACATATAAAGAAATTATAATTAATTTTATGACTAACACTCACAAAGTGGGTGCAAAGCCGCATGACGGCTTAGGGATAAATAATGCAAACTTTGCACCCCGGGCTGAAGAAAACGGCTCTAGTGCAGGGGTTCCCGAGCGGTCAAAGGGGCAGGACTTAAGATCCTGTGGCTTAGTGCCTTCAAGAGTTCGAATCTCTTCCCCTGCATTTCTTTTCCTAGCGGAAAAGACATGCATTAGAAAAGGGCAAAGCCCTTGCAATGAAATAAAATTAAAATTTGGAAAAAGTGAAAAAATATGGCAAAGAAACTAGAAACAGTATTGCTCATTGCGAGCCTGGAAAAAGCATCAAAGAAAACAGAAAAAGCTTTGTGGTCGAGCCTTGCAGAAAAAATGCAGTCACCAAAGAGAAACAAAGTTTTGATAAATCTTGACAAATTAAATAAGTTAGCGTTACTGAACAAGGGAAAAACACTTCTTGTTCCTGGAAAAGTACTTTCTCAAGGCGAATTACACGAAAAAGTTGTTGTGGTTGCAGTTAGTGCATCAGAAACAGCAAAAGCAAAAATCAAAGCAAAAGGAGAATTTATTTTACTAAAAGATTTTGCAGAAAAGTGTGAAAAAGTTAAAGTAGCAGATGTTATAATTGTAAAGTAGAAATAATGATTTAGAGATATGGGGAAAGTGAGATTGAAATAGTGCGATGAATGAATATTGAAATTTGAATATGATTAAGGGATTTGTTATGATGACTATTGATTTGAAGGGATTAGTTGCAGGAAGAGTTGCTACAAAAATCGCAAAAGCTCTAATAAACGGCGAAAGCGTTGTTGCAGTTAATGCGGAAAGTGTAGTTATAGTCGGAAGAAGAGAAAATATAGTTGAGAAATATAAACTAAGGGTTGACGCAAGAGTGCTGTCAAACCCGCACTTCGGGCCTAAATACTCAAGAGTTCCAAGCAATATATTTAAGAAAATGGTTAGAAATATGCTTCCTACAAAGGGAAGTACAAAAGACCGAATGATAAAAAAGTTGAAAGTTTATAACTTAGTTCCAAAAGAACTTGCAAAGGAAAAAATGGAAAGTTTTGAAGATTATAAATGTAATGAAAGGCATAGTTTCATGACAATGAAAGAACTTTCTCTGGAACTAGGCGCAAGATGGTAATTTATTCAGGTGTAAATGATGGAAGATGAAAAGAAATTAAAACCAGCTGCAAAAAAAGCAGGAATGACGGTTAAGGCAAAAAAGAAAACTGCAATTGCTCGCGGAGTAATAAGGAAAGGAAAAGGCGTAGTTAAAATTAATAGAACTAACTTAAACGCATACGCAAGAGGGTATGTAAAAGATCTTCTGATGGAACCAACAAGATTAGCAGGAGATTCAGCAAAAGAATTTGATATTGATATTATAGTAAGCGGATCAGGATTCATGAGCCAAGCAGTGGCAGTAAGATCCTGCATAGCAAAAGCTTTAGTAAAAGCAAAAGGTAAGAAACTCAAAGATATATTTACTGCATATGACAGGTCATTATTAGTTGACGATGTGCGAAGAGTTGAGACAAAGAAGCCTCTGGGGAGAAAGGCAAGAAAGAGAAAGCAACACAGCAAGAGATAAAATCGCTTGCTGTTTTGGATTTTTTTTCTAAAACCCTGCAAAATATTTGTGTAAAAGATTTGTATTTGTGGTGAGAAAATGATTGTACCTGTAAGATGTTTTTCATGCGGAAAGCCAGTAGGCGGCTTGTACCCTGAATTTAAGGAGCGCGTTGAAAAAGGTGAAGATGCTGGAAAAGTGCTTGACGACCTAAAGGTAAAAAAGTACTGTTGCAGAAAAACAATCCTGACCCACGCAGAATTAATTGATGATATAATGAAGTACACTAAGTGAAATAAATAATATGGGTTTTATTGAAGATGTGATTTTATGGACGAAAAAATGGCTGAAAGAGTAACAAGTTCAAACAGACAAGAACTTGACGAAACAGAACTGTACAAAGGAAAAGACCTTTTAATAGATATTGAAACATACTTAAAGAGCGGCGTTCATATCGGAACAAAAGTAAAAACCGGCGAAATGAGAAGATATATTTTTAAGAAAAGAAATGACGGACTCATGGTTTTTAACATAGAAACTATTGACAAAAGAATCAGACTAATAGCAAAAATGCTTGCTAAATACAATGGCAAAGATATTGTTATTGTTGCAAGAAGATTGTACGGTCACAAACCCGCAAAGAAAATGGCAGGAATGATTGGTGCGCGAGAATTTACTGGAAGATTTATTCCAGGAACATTCACAAACCCGCAAGCAAGAATATTCCACGAACCAAAAATTATTTTAGTTACAGACCCTGTTGCTGATGCACAGGCGCTAAAAGAAGCAACAGAAACAGGAGTTCCTGTTATAGCAATCGCAGGAAGCGACTCACCTTTAAAAAATGTAGATTTGGCAGTTCCAGCAAACAACAAAGGAAGAAAATCACTTGCACTAATTTACTATTTGCTCGCACGAGAAGTTCTTGTTGAGAGAAAAGAAATAGCAAGAGAATCATTTGCTTCAAATGTAAATGACTTTGAACAAGAAATTGATGAGAATCAAGAAGAGAAGGCAAGAAAAACTGCCCAAAATAGATTCAGACGCCCAGCACCAAGAAGAAGAGACAGATACTAAATAACAAAATCATTTTCTTTCTATTTTTTTTGGGGGAGTTTTTGTATTATCCGCTTCTTAAAAATTTAATCCCCTATTAACGTAATAAAGTAAATTTATATACTTGTTTGTATTTATATTAACTATAAAGGTTGTTCGTAAGAAGGTTTTGGGGATGAACGGTTCAGACACATACTCATTTTTGGAAAAGCTTGGCCTAACCGAATACGAGGCAAAAACACTAAGCACACTTTTTTCACTTAAGGAAGCTGAAGCCCCTCACATATCCCGAACTGCGCAAGTTCCAAAAACAAGAGTTTACGATGTACTTGAAAAATTAATTCAGAGAAATTTAATAATTGAAATAAAAGGCCGACCAAAACTTTACCGTGCGGTAGAAGCACAAAAAGCAATTGACATTCTTCTTAC
>JBAXCL010000033.1:0-9242 GCA_037141515.1 archaeon | reverse complement strand
CACAATTATCAACACCACTATAAAAACCACAATTCGCATTATGCTCCACACAAAAAGACACATCTGAATCAGACGCGCACCCGCATTGATTTAACACCCCATCCCCACCACAAGTTAGTGGCGCAACACAAACCCCACAATTCACATTCCTACTCACCCCACAATTATCAACACCACTATAAAAACCACAATTCGCATTATGCTCCACACAAAAGGAAATATTTGAATCAGATGTACAAGAAGTACAATTACCACAATCCAAATTACAGTTTAAACAATTTTCGTTATAATCTGCGCTACCCGCTAAACCGTTTTCACAAATATTATTTCCACATGTACAAAATTCATTTGCATCAATTGCGTTTTGTAGAGTTTCTTCAATATTTTTAGGTCCTTTAATTAGAATGTTTGTTGCATAGTGACCGGGGTTTGGGGTAGGAGTAGTATAATTGGAAGCCCCAGTGTTTGTGCAAAGAGTACCTTTGTTTATTGCGGCTTGAAGATTCTGATCACTTCCAGAAACTCTAACCAAAATAGTTGTTCCAAAGTGCCCTATTGCAATGTTTGCTGAAGTTGAGTTTGGTTGAGTGCCTTTTAGGTAATTTCCCATTAACTTATTTTGATCAATCGCATCCTGAAGAAGAATAACAGTTCCATTAATATCTATATAAATTTTATCGCTTCCATGGCCAGGGCTTGGAATTAATGAAATATATGTTGCATAAGAGAAAACGGCGATTGTAAAAATAACTAAAAATACTATTCCCACTTTTTCAAACTTAAATCCAAAAAACAATTACCATCACCAAAAAAATTATTTAATACTTACTAGACACTACTCACATAATTGAATAGTTTGATTAACCCTTTAATTTTATCGTTTTAGTTTTTCTCAGGGGCTTTTTGCCAAGAACTACCTCTGAGCAGTTCGTTTTATTTTGGAGATTTTTTGATCAGCTCTTATTTTTCTATCGTTGGCGATAGCATATGCTAGACGTTTTTTCTTGTTAATTGTGGGGAATTGATACAAATCAAATAGGGGCATTTGAATATTTCTTTGATGTTGTCGCGCGCCAAGGTTTTCACGAAAGTTGCTCTGCAGTCAAATGTTCTTTTGATGACACTATGTGGGCGTTCTCCGAGACCGCGGATTTTTGAAATACGCATGTTTCATACTCCCTGCTCAAAAGTCACCCACAAGCACCTCACGCATATAATTCACGATGTTACTAATAAAAATTTCTAAAAAATATGAGTTATTCAAACTTCTCAATAAATTACCCAAAAGAACACATCGGAAAAAAAGCACACGTCAGAATATAAAAAAAATAAAGTTTTTTTCCACAAAAAACCC
Source organism: archaeon (assembly GCA_037141515.1). Taxonomy (GTDB): domain Archaea; phylum Iainarchaeota; class Iainarchaeia; order Iainarchaeales; family JAAZKV01; genus JAAZKV01. Next base: position 7,888 of record JBAXCL010000033.1, on the reverse strand, counting down.
AAAATTCAACAATTTATGCGCAAAGCCACAATCGACAAAACACGGCTTTGTAGATTAATGCTTTTGATTTTTTTGGTTTGACTCTTTCAATCCGTTTTTAAATTAATTTAGGTAATACTCTCTTATGGTTGCCAATTGTATCATTATTCATGGGTGCCCTTCTAATAAAGAAAAGGAATTGGATCCTCAAACGAGGACTTATGATAAGCATTGGATTCCTTGGGTAAAAAGAGAGTTGATTAAACGAAATATTAAAACAGAAGCGCCGCTTATGCCGGCGCCTTGGGAACCGGTTTATGCCGATTTCAAGAAAGAGTTTGAAAAAAATTCAATTAATGAAGATACAGTACTAATTGGGCATAGTTGCGGCTGCACTTTTCTTGTCCGTTGGCTTGGAGAAACAAAAAGAAGAATCCACAAACTTATTTTGGTAGCCCCTTGGAAAATCGAAAAAGGAGCTGATAATCTCAAAAAAGCATTTTATGAATTTCCAATAGACTCTGCTATTAAAGATAGAGTTAAAGAGATTGTAATGTTTACTGCTGATGACGAAGCAGAAGATGGCAAAAAAGGATTGAAAATGTTTCACAAAGCCCTTGGCGGCAAAATAATTAACCTCTCAGGTCACGGGCATTACTGTTTAAAAAATATGAAGACTGAAAAGTTTCCAGAACTCATTGATGTTATTTGTGAATAATTTCTAAGCTCGATTATTCTGCAGAAATACAAAAAACAAAAATCAGAGCATTTTAGAGACTATTAATCTACAAGGCTACAAAACCCCCAAAAAAAATACGCCAGTGTCTAATCTTGCGGGAATTTAGGAACTTGGATGAAATTTATTAGTAAAAGCCCCTTAAAATAGTTTAATTGTGTTTTTACACAACTTTAATACTATTTACCCAGAAAAGGATTATTGCACAAAGCCGTGTAAAATCGCTAAGAAAAAACGCATTTTATAAGACTTTTCAAGTATTTTATGTAGAGGATAAGCCATATTTTGGTTATTTCTACCAGTTGATAGTAATTAGCAAAGTGTGTGCTTTTATTTAACTTTGGGCGATTGAATTGGCTGAAGAGAATGAATTTAAGTTGTGCAAGTACTTGCTTGAGAAGTATGCGGATATAATTAATGACCGTGAGAAGCGTACTATTGGAGAAATTAAGGGACTTGTTGACGGCACGGATTTGTCAGTTGCTTCTTTTGTTGCAGATTTTAAGGATTCAGCTTATTCTTTTGAAGCAGATTATGAGAATTCACTAAAACAAGTTTTTGATTTTGCAAAAAAAGAAATAGGTTTTGCGAAGAATGACTTGAATGTTAATTATTGGCTTTCACCAAGAGAAATTTTGGAAATTAAAGTTGCTGATGATGAGGATTTAGCGGTTTTTTTGTGTGCAGCAATGCGTGCGCTTGGTGATGAGTCTGCTGAAGTTATTATTGCGGAGCTTGATAACCTAAAAACGCATGCTTTTGTTGCTACTGAAATTAAGAAAGATTTTTTGATTCTTGATCCTTCGCAGGAACACAAATTTGAGACTTTCAAGGGCGCAAAAATTGATGTTCTAAAGAAGTATTCTTTTGATGAGCAAAAAATCAAGCGTTTTCTTTACAGATTTAATTCACAAAAATACGAGCAGTTTTTAGAATAACGAACCCAATCACACTAATAGCAAAAGACATTAATTTGTGAACTTTGTGGACTGTCTTTTGCGACTAGCAAAGGACAACAGTTTGTTCCTTTAATTATGCCCTTCGCTATAACTAAAGCATTTGCTTCTCAAACTTGTCACTAATCAAACATTTGAACATCGAACCAAAAAAAGGAGTTATGCAACACAGCAACAAAACGTGCACATCTTTTAGGATTAAAAACCTTATCTTGCCCAATTTACTGAGTGATTTTTATGGTGGTAAAGAATAATTCAAATAAGTGTTTGTATTGCGGGGCATGTGTTAGCGTTTGCCCCACCGCAGCCATTGTTTTGAAGGATGTAAGAATCTTTGTTGATGAAGAAAAGTGTATTTCGTGCGGAGCGTGTGTGAATATTTGCCCTGTTGGCGCGATGATTATAGAAAGCAAATCTGTTAATAAAAAAGCAAGTAAAGTTGTAAGCAAAAAAAATAAGAAGTGAGGTGGTTTTCATGGAAAAAATTGAAGGCAAGGTTTATGACGCAATTATTGTTGGTGCTGGGCCAGCTGGTTTGTACGCAGCTTTAGAAATGGCGGGTAAAGCAGATGTTTTGGTTCTTGACAGAAAACAGGAAATCGGTTGCCCTAAAAGGTGCGCTGAAGGTTTAAGCAAGAGATGGTTTGATATTTTAGGATTAAAGTATGATTCTTCTTGGGCAATTCAGCCTATTCATGGTGCTGCATTGTATAGCCCAAATGGTAAGCATATTCAAATGAAGAATGAAAAAGAGCAGGGGCGCGTTTTGGAAAGAAAAATGTTTGAAAAAGAATTATCAATTGATGTTGTTAAAAAAGGCGCAAAGATTTTGCTAAAGCATCAAATAGTTAGTGCGAAGAGGGAGAATGGAATTGTAGAATTAACTATTGAAGAAAATAATTCTATTAAAAAAGTTAAGGCAAAATTAGTTATTGCTTGTGATGGAATTGATTCGCTTGTTGCTCGAATGCTTGGGCTTAACACGAAAAATAATCTTAACGATACTGATTCAGGTTATCAATACGAGATGACGGGAATTGGCGGTTATGACGAAAATTTACTCCATTTGTATTTTGGTGTTGAAGTTGCTCCAAGAGGATACGTTTGGATTTTCCCTAAGCGTGATGGCACTGCAAATGTTGGTATTGGAATCGGTGCTTATGTTTCAAAGCAAACTGGAATTACAGCAAAGCAATACTTAGACAAGTGGATTGAGAATCAACCTGGACTAAAAAACGGTTCAATTATTGAAGTTAATGCTGGTGGAATTCCTGTTGGCGGATTTTTAGAAGAAATGAGTGCCGATAATTTATTAGTCGCTGGTGATGCTGGGCACATGGTTGATCCAATTCACGGCGGAGGAATTGGGATTGCTATGGAGGGCGGTAGACTTGCTGCGCAAGTAGCTCTTCGCGCATTAAAAGCAAAAGACACTTCTAAAAAATTCTTAGGCACTTACACCAAAGAGTGGTATGACTTAAGAGGTAATGAACTTAAGCGCAGATTAAAATCAAGGCACTTGCTTGAGCAATTGTCTGATGATGATTTCAATTACTTGGCAGCTAGCATTTCAATGGATGAAGCGCTAAAAATTGGTAACGGTACTTTGACTAGCGCTGACAAGATTATTTTATTCACAAAAAAGCTTATCACAAGACCAAAACTATTATTAATAATGAAGAAGTACTTTAGTTGATTGCTATGAGTAGACTTGTATTAGAAGATGCTAAAGGCCCTGTTGAAATAAAAGTTGGGAACGAAAGCAAGTGGATTTGCCGTTGCGGATTAAGCAAAAAAAAACCTTTCTGTGATGGTTCTCACCAAAAAACTCTTGACGAGGAAGATGGTGTAATTTACGAGTACAAGAGCGACGGAAAAAGAATTGAAGTTAAAATGAAATAATCTTTCTTCTTTTTCAATTCGCCGCACACCCACAATTTTTTGTTTGTAACAAAAAGCCATTGTTTTTATTTCCAATGTGACAATACTCTTTCATGAATATCACGCTTAGTAATCTTGCTCTTGCTCACTTGGTGGAAGAAATGCAACTTCTCACAAATGGTTTTGTAAATAAATCGCAGACTCTTGATAATGGTTGGACTAAACTTAAAATTCACACTAAAACGCTTGGTGACAAGAACTTAATTCTCACTTCGAACGCTTTTTTTATTTCAAATACTTCTATTCCTGCAAAACTTCATCCAGGTGGTTTCTCAGCTTTGTTAAAAAAATATTTAATGAATCAGCGAATAATTTCCCTAAGCCAGCACGGGGCTGATAGAATTGTTTTGTTTGAGTTCCCTGAAGTGTTTTTAGTAATTGAATTGTTTGCGAAGGGGAATCAGATTCTTTGTGATAAGGAAATGTTGATAATTAAGGCAGAAAGAAAAGAAGAGTGGAAGGATAGAACTCTTGCGCAAGGGGAACTCTACAAATTTCCTTCTTCAAAAGGGCCAAATCCAAAAGATGAATCTCTTAGTGAGTTTGAAAAGAAGTTAAGTGAAAGCGAAAAGAGTTTTTTTGGCGCAGCGGTTGATGCGTTAAACACATCTCCCGCAATTTTAGAATATATTTTTGACGCGCTTGCGCTTGATAAGAAGAAGGGCGCAAAAAGCGCTTCTTCTGGAGAAGTAAAAAAACTTCTTTTCAAAATTAAAGAAATTTATGCTGCGAAACCAATCAAGCCTTTTGTTTTTGATGGTGCGCTTTATTCTACCGAAATTAATAAGCCTAAGGAAAAAGAGTTTGCGGATATTAACTCCGCACTTAATGCGCTGCTTTTGAATGAGGAAAATAAAATTGAGGTTGTTGAGGATAATACGAAGCAAAAAAAGCAAAGTAAGTTCTTAAAGGAAATGACGGCTAAGCAGGCGCAAATTGGAGGACTAACTATCCAAGAGCAACAGGCGCAAAGTAAAGGAGAAGCTATTTATTTACACTATAACGAAATCAAGGAGCTTCTTGAAGTAGTAAACAAAGCCAAGTCAAAAGGTTTGGCAGAGAAAGAAATAATAGAAAAAATAAACGCAGTTAAACCAATAATTAAGGAACTTGATTTTAAGAAAAAAAAACTTGTTGTAAAGTTTGATTAGTTTTGAAACAAAATGGTTTTATAAAGTTCAGAATAAAACCATTTTCTTTTTTGCCCCCAGCCTTTCGGCAGGTTTGTTATTAAAAAAAGCCCCTTTTATGCAGAGGCACCATAAGAATTCGAATTGCTTGGGTAAAGATTAAGGCTCCAGCGACCATTTAATGGCCGCTAGGCTTTTGGCAAGTTTAATCTTTCTTGTTCAGGTCTTCAATGATTTCTCTCTCGTCAACAATGAACACGTCACTTACTGCGGTTACTGCTGCATATGGGATTTCAACTAATTTATCTACTTTTCCCATTTTTGAGAGTAGTCTTGAGGTTCTGTCAATCTCTACTACCAAGAACTCTATGTCACCGCCAACTTCCGAAACGATTATGTCAACTAATTTGCCAACCTCGTCTCCTCTGTTAGTGATGATTCTTTTTGATGCAAGCTGCCTTGCTATTGTGTATTTGTACATTTTTTATCCCTACAAAAATCTTCTAACAATATCAAAAGCCGAACTACTTTATAAACGTTTCCCCGTCGAAAACAAAACCAATTGCATGTTATGTCTAAGTACCATTTTTTTGGACAACTGCTAGCGCACACACAAATGTACAAACAGCAAATATAAATTATTATTTAACTGATGGGATTCATAAAAAATATTTTGAAAATCAAAATATTGGCTTATGTATAGTACATACTATCGGAAAGTTAATTCACAATCAGAGTGAATTTGGCCAAAGGGTAAGTTTTTTATTAAAGAAACACATAGTTTTGTCATGTCACTTGCAGACCCTAATGATGATTATTCAGAACTTGTTCCGGCAAGCGCGGGAAAGATGGGAAAAATCTTTGTAAAGGCAAGGTTTTATGTTTTGTTTTTAATAATTGGGATTTTAATTGGCGCATACTTACAATTTGCATATATAACTCCCCTTTTTACACAGTCTCAACTTAATACTTGTAGTGATTGTACTAAAACAAAGGAACTTTTGAGCAAGGAAAATAATTGTCTTTATTCATTACTTCAAGACCCTCAAGGCGCGTCGGTGCAATGTAGTCAAAACGCAGTAATTGAGCAAAAAGATTTATCAAATACTCCCGCCCCAAAGAATTCACCTACCCTTGATTCAAATGTAAATCCAACTGATGCAAATTCAAATAAGGATTTTAATGAAGAAGCCCCTTAAATTAATAGCCTAATGTGACAATTGTCGAATTTTTATAAAGCTTTTTAAGGTAAGCAAAGCCAGCCATCAATATGAATAACTGGTTTTGCCACACACAAAGCAAAAAAAACTTATTAGCATTTTGCATAATATTACTCGGATTTTTGTCACTCATATTATTATTTGGTTGTACTGAAATGACTCGTGCTCAAAAAAACCTTTGTTATTCTTTAACATCTCAAAGTTATTCTTATGTCCCTGTTTGTGAAACCGAAAAAAGTTGTTTTGATAAAGTTAATGAAATGTTTAATACAAATTTGGGTTATCAGACCGAAAGCGATTTGTATGAACTAAAAAACCATGTTGGGAGAAGCTGGTTTTTTTATAATAAAGCAGTAAAAGAAATGAAAGTCTTGCAAGGATTATGCTCTAAAGGAAGTGCACAAAGTCTGGGCGGAGAAATTAATCAAGTACAATTTTACATTGGTACTGCTTTTCTTGAACTTGACTTGGCCATGAAAAATAGTTTTAATGTTATTTCTTCTGAAGAACAGCGCTTATCTGGCGAAAAACTGGATTTGGCTAAAGAGGAAGTTCTTTATGATTCTCTTGTTGAACTTAGACAAATTATTTCGGAGTTATCAAGCGGAGCGACAAATTCTGATTCTTATGTTTCTTATTATATGCAAAAAGCTGCTGCTTTTTCAAAATCGGCTGGTTCAAAAACTAGTGTAGAATTAGTTGAAAAAACAACTTTTTGGGTTGATAGCACAGCATATGTTAATGGGACAGTGCTTAAGGACATTGGGATTGGAGACGAAGCGCACTTCCCATTTATTGAAGATATTTCCCAAAACACATTTGCTTACCTAGAAAATCTTTTTTATACAAAGCAAAACATTTTAGCTCTCCAGAATTTTCCTGCTTCAGAGTTTATGAAGCTTTATTCAGATCTGGGGGGAAATAATAATTCAGCTTTGAAAAGATTTACAAATCTTCAAAATAAAACAAGTTCGAACCTAGTGGCTGCAAAAAACAGCACGACTGCATTGTGGGTTGATTTAGATAAAAAACAGAGTACTTGCAAAACTTTGCTATCCGCAAATATAACGCTGCCAAAGTTTGACTCTCTTGCACTCACTTTATTAAAATCACAAATAATGACTGTTGATTTAAACGCAAAGAGCGATTGTTTTGTTGCAAAAAGCATTTTGCTTAAAGAAAAGAAGAGCCGTGGAGAACTTTCGCTTGGCGAGGAATTATCTGAAGTCAAAATGTTAACTAATTCGCTTATTCAATCAATTAATAATCTAGAATTCAAAAACACAGAATATTTTGGTTTGCTTAGTTCTGAATGTGATAAAAAAGCTAATGAAGTGAAGGCAGTTAATCAAAAAGACTTACAAGAAACAATCGACACTTTTCTTTCTGATGCAAAATTTTATGCATCAAAAACATTAAACTCAACAGGAGATGACAAATTAAATTATTGCACGCTACTTTTAGAGAAATTTAATTCTTTTGAACAAGGATTAAAAGATTATTCTGTTTTAGATGCAAAAGTTAAGGATAACACAAAGCAATGTGTTACTTACCTCGAAAGTGTTTTAACTAATTCAGATTTAGGCGAACTAAAATTAAGATTTGATGAACTAAAGAGCAAAGAAGTGACTAAAGAAAACTTACTTTGGTTTTCAAGTTATTGTGAGAGTATTAAAACACAAGTTGATTTTGCCTTTCGTGATAAAAGTGATATAAAGGATCTTGAAAATAGTTTTGCTGAATTTAAAAAGGGTTTTGCAGAACTATTACGGGCTGCAGCATACTTTACAGATGCTGACACTACTTCAATTCTTGCGCAGATGAGAGAAAAGATTTCCAATTATGAAAAATATTTTGACGAAGAACACGCAATTCTTGACAAAGTCCTTCCAGTAAAGGAATTTTTAATTTCTGGAATAAAAGAAA
>JBAXCL010000032.1:0-9275 GCA_037141515.1 archaeon | reverse complement strand
GCAGGCCATCCACAAAAATACCCTCGCACAAAAGAAACTGATGAAATTAATTCAAAACAAATTATAAGTGATTTAAATGCCAGAAGAACAATACAAATCCAAAAAATTTATCGAAAAATACAAAATCCATTCTACAACCCGAATAAAAGTATTTTTGCAAGCATTTAAGGAAATAGTTGGAGATTACGACGGAAAAAATGTTCTTGATGTGGGCTGCGGAGACGGTTCTTTCACCGCACAAATTGCTAAAAACGGTGGGCGAGTAGAAGGAATTGACGTTGCGCCAAAAATGATTGAAGAATGTACTAAAAATTATTCAGGAATAAATAACTTAAACTTCTCTGAAGAAAAAGCGCAGAATATTAAAAACTTAAAAAAAGAATTTTTTGATATTGCCCTTTTTAGCATGATTTTAATTCATATAAAAACCGAAAAGGATTTAAAAAAAATATTTCGAGGAGCAAACCATGTACTTAAAAAAGACGGAGTGCTTGTTTTTTCAGAACTTAACCCCGCAAGCATAACTGCACCAAAAACAGAAGCTAGATGGAAAACGCTCCCCAAAAATTTTTTGTACCTAAAAGGCGGAGAAAAATTTAAATCACACGTAAAACCAACTCCCCGCAAAACAATAACTTTCAATGACATTCACTGGCCACTCGAAGTATATTCAAAAGTACTTAGAAAAACAGGATTTTGTATAACGCACATTATTGAGCCAAAAAGCGAGAGAAAAGTTAAATCTAATAAACATGAAATACCTTCATACATAATATTCGGGTGCAAAAAATTTAATTATAAAAAATGAGCTTTCTAAAAAAAAACTTCGCGGGGCAACCCCCGCAAAATAAAAAAAACTTTAAAATTTATTTCTTCACTATTATTTCAATCGAAGAAACTTTTAAAGGCCTTCCTTCCTGAGTCACAACTTCTTCAGTCGCTATCCCAATACTTACAAGCTTAATATTTGTGTCACGGTTACGAACGATTTCAGCCACATCAACAGCACGCGAAATTGATTTACCCCTTGCCTTAATTGTGACCTCGTTTGCACCCATGCCAAATTGAGTAACAACAGCCAAAACATAAGCCATTGCGCCTTTTTGCCCGACATAAACAAAATTACCTTCAGGTCTTGCAGCAGGTTTTGCTAGCACCTTAACTTCCTTTAATTCACTAACTTCTTTTAATTGCTTTGCTTCTTTTGGCAACTTTACTTCTTTTGCTTCCTTTGGTTCCCTAGTTTTTGATTCTTTCTTTTCAGCCATGATGATTCCTCCGAGTGTTACTTAGGTCAGAGTTGGTAGCGAAAATAATTAAAAAGGCATCGGGAGGACAAAAGCAAGCAAGTAATAATAATATATTATTTGAAAGTAGAACCAGATATAAAATAATTAATAATTCAAAAGTATAAAATTATTAAATTAATAAAAAAAGGATTGGCAAAAGCGAAAAATCGCCTTTGCCTAAATTAAGTTTTTCACTTCAAATAGTTGATTGTATTTGTTAAAATTCCCATTGTGAGGCCGGGATCATAATTGAAGTATATCACAGTACCCATTGGGAAACTCTTCTTCTCAAGAATTGCGGGATATGTCTGAGGAGTATTTTCAGCTTTCATATAAGCAATTGTTTTAGCCCCTTCAGAAGCTTGGATTCCAAGAGTAGTCAAGGAAAGTGGTGCGTCTCCAATAGGAGGGGCAGTTTCTATACCTTGCATTATTGGATGATCAAAAACTTGCTGCCATACTCTGCCAACTAAGCGAACTTCTGTTCCATCTCTACAAGAAGGAATACCGTCATTAGCTGCAACGCACTCAGCAGGAATTATATTTCCAAAAGTTGCTTTCCAACCAATAACATCGCTTGCTGTGTAACCGTTAAATCCTGCACTCTGGTAAATTCCAGAATTAAGAACAACGATTAATTTTCCGCCCTTAGCAACGTATTTTTGTACTGCGTCACCAAGACCAACTGATACACTTTTATCAGCAACATTACTCTGATCAAGTATTACTATATCATACTGATGCAATTCTTCAGTCGAAGCATTACCAAAAGTAGACGCATCTCTTGTTCTGTATGTTAAGAAATAAGATAATCTATCTAAGGCAACTCTTTCACCTTGCGAAGGTTCGCCAATAAAAAGAACCGACACTCTAGAAGTCCCGGTTGGTAGATAAGGAACTTCAACTATTCCAAAATAATTCAATGATGCTACCCCAATGATTACAAGAAGAATCAGAGGAATTAAGCCTTCAAGGTTCATTTTCTTAGCCATGCCGCCAAGAGCAGGTGAGCCCCCGCCAGCCTCGCCACCTTCTTCATACATCAACAATCCTCTCCTTTTCACTTAATCAAATGAATTGATTAATATAATACTCATTTTCAATCTTTTTAATTGTTTCGCTTGGACAATGATTCCAAACCAAACCAGAAAATAAATGCTTTTTGTGATTAATAAACTTAACTAAAGACTTTCTCCCACACAAAAGCACTAATTCATTCACCTACCAAGCATTCCAAAATACATATTTTTCAAATAAAGCAAGTAATTGTTATCCGAATAAAACCATTCAGGAGGATAAGCATAATATGCAACTCGCTCGCCAAGACCAATTGAAGAAGTAGAAATCATTGGAACAATCCTGCCAAAATTTCCATCAGAAGTATAAATAGTTCCGCCAAAATTCAAACTAAGAATTGTATTACTTGAAGAAGAATCAGCAATTTGTTTCACAACAGCAAAATCACGATCTTTTTTTATTTTAAAATTCAATGCTGGAGAAGAACCAAAAATTAAAGGGTGATTTCCAGTAGGCTCTGATTCAAGAACACCTACACTAAAATACGAATCAACACACTTAACTCGGCTACAATAATTAGCAACATACTTCAAACCCAGAAATTCATCAAAATTAATGAGCTTATACTCAGTATCAGATTCCTTTATTCTAAACCAAGGATTATCAGCATCTTTACTTGATTCATTAGAGTCAGCATATTTTCTTGCTTCGCCAGCAGGAAATTCTACGCCAGCATCACCAATCCAAACAAGGCGCCCGCCAGACTTATTCACATAATCTTGAAACATCAAAAGCTGATCAACACTAAGCATACGCGCCTGCTCAACAAGAACTAATTTATAATTCTTTAAATTTCCAAGAGATACTCGCTCCACATCCATTATGTCAACAGCATTAACTCCAATATACCTTGGATCCTGCAAATAAGTTTTGAGTTTCGCTGGATCGCCTAAACCAGAAACTCCATGAACTATCAGAACTCTTGGACTACCCATAACCGCATCATACGCATCACACCAATACGGAGAAATGGATTTGCACTTTACAACACCAGCCCAAGTTATTACAAAAAGAATTATTGCCACAAGAACAACAATTCCAAGAACTTTCATCCCTAAATCAATCTGCTTAGTATCAACCATAAAGTCACAAACCAAAAACCATGTTTTTTAAACCCTGCAGGGAATAAAATACTATACAAGTAACGAAACACTTATATAAAAATGGTGGTGCAATGGTTAAATTCACAAAATCAAGACCGGATGAAGTAGGAGGAGGCCCAAGTTCAGCAATAGGAATAATGAGATTCTTTGACTCTGACTCAAAATCCCCTCAATTATCCCCGTACTTTCTTGTTGGAGTAGCAATAGTTTTTATTATAGCAATGCTATTCTTGAAAGCAATGTTTAGAGCTTAAAATAAGAAACACTTTTCAAAAAAATGACGAGCCCAAATAGCCCCCTAATTAGTTCTTAATGTAAATCAAAAGCCATTGCTTTTGATGCCTTACAAAAAGCCGTTGCTTTTTGCAGAGGTGCAAAATGAGTCGCCATTATCAGCAGATGTTAAACACATTTTTTTTAAGATAAAATTAACTACAATTTTTTTATTGAAATTTTGATTTTTGAAGAATTAACTTCAACTTCTTTCGCAACCCCCACAGATAATTCAACAAGCTCTTTTGCCTGAACGGACTGCATAATTTCTCCAGAGAACTCTTTTACGCTTTCTTTCACCAGCGCATCAGATGTTTCGACACCAAGCGAAATTTTATCATTAATTGTTAAATTTAGTTCTTTCCTATAATCATTAATTTTTCTTATTAATTCTCTGCTAATTCCTTCGCGAAGCAAAGCAGGAGTTATTTTTGTATCAAGCAAAACTTCAAACACTGCGTTTTCAGGAGAATCTTTTCCAAGCACACCTTTAGCAAGAATTACTTCCTTCACATTCAATTCATCCTTAATTAAATCAACAAATTCTTTTCCAAATAATAATTCATTCCTAAAAGTAATTTTTAGACTCGAAAGCGCCTGACGAACCGCGACATTTGCTTTCTTTCTCTCATCAAGAGCCTTACTCACAACATCACGAACAGCGCCCATTTTACTTTCCAAATCAATATCAATTAATTTAGAATCAAACACTGGCCAATCATCCAAATGAACTGACTCTTTTAATCCATTACCTGATTTTGAGAGTGACTGATACACTTCCTCTGAAATGAAAGGGGCTATTGGAGCCATTACTTTTGAAAGAGCTAACAAGGAATATGCAAGAGTATTAATTGCAGCTTTTTTCTCCACGGCATTTTCGCTTTTGAACCTATCGCGAGACCTTCTAACAAACCAAGTAGAAAGCTCATCAACAAACAAAACTAACTCTGCACACAACGGAATAGTATTGTACTCTTCGTAATACTTTTCGGCGTTTTTTATCAAAGCATTAGTTTTGCTAACAACCCACTTATCAAGAATATTTTTTGAAGAAGAATCAAGCGAATCAACTCCAGTTGCTGCAAATAAATCATAGAAATTCTTTACGTTTCCAAGAAGCATTACTATTTTTCGGTGCATTTCTTTTACATTATCCTCATTAAAGTTCAAATCCTCTGCACGCATCAAAGAAGAAGACATCAAATAAAGTCTAAGCGCATCAGCGCCATAAGTTTTGAAAATTAAATTAGGATCTGGATAATTTCCTTTAGACTTTGACATTTTTGTGCCATCATTTGCCAAAATATTTCCTGAAACTACTACATTTTTGAACGGAACATTATCAAATTCCAAAACTGAAACTACGTGCATGTAATAGAACCACGCGCGCACTTGACCAATATACTCTGAAACAAAATCAGATGGATAATTTGTTTTGAACCAATCTTTATTCTCAAACGGATAGTGCTTTGCAGCAAAAGGCATACTGCCGCTTTCAAACCAGCAATCAAGAACTTCTGAAATCCTATTCATCTTTTCCCCGCACACACAAGTTAGGTGAATATCATCAACTATATGTTTGTGCAAATCAACAACACTTGGAAGTTTTTCAATTGAAAGACTTTTTAGTTCATCAACACTGCCAACTACTTTTACTTCCTTGCACTTTGTGCATTTCCAAACAGGAATTGCGGTTGCCCAAAACCTATTACGAGAAATACTCCAATCAGGAGCGGTTTCTAAAATATAATTAAATCTCCCAGCCATGTTTTCTGGGAACCAATTAATATCCTTCGCGCGTTCAATTAATTTTGGTTTTATTTTTTGAATATCAACAAACCAAGAATCCACCGCGTTGTAAATTAGAGGCGTACTGCACCGGTAACAAAATGGATAAGAGTGAGTGAAATCTTTTGCTTCAATCAAAATTCCCCTATCCTGTAAATCACCAATTACTTCAGAATCTAATTTTTTGAACCACTTACCAAGCCACTCTTTTGGCCCAATTACTAAAGTACCATCCTTTGCGATGTGCTGAACCACAGGAAGCTTATACTTCTTTATCATTTCATAATCAAAATCCCCGTACAAAGCCATGTGAACTAAACCAGTTCCATCCTCTGCAGTCACTCCACTCCCGCCATCAACAACATAAAACCCTTTTTTTCCGTCAGTTGGGATTTCGTACAACTGCTCGTATTCTAAACCAACAATATCATTACCGCTTAATTCTTTTACTAACTCAAAGTGAGCAAAGTTTTTTTCTACTAAATCTTTTGCTAAAATAAATTTTTTACCAAAAACATCAATCAAAGCATACGTTAATTTAGGATTTGCTGCCAATGCAACATTTCCAATTAACGTCCAAGGAGTAGTTGTCCAAGCGAGCAAATAAGCACCTTCAAAATCTTTTGAATTTGATTTTTGCGATTTAATTTTGAAAGCAACAGTAGCTGTTTTTTCAGTAACATCCTTGTAACTATTATCCATCGCAATTTCGGAATTCGCGAGCGGAGTTTGGCAATGCGGACAATACATTAAAACTTTCTTTCCTTCAAAAATAAATCCGCCATCATAAAATTTTTTGAAAAGAGACCAAACACTCTCCATGTAAGAATTATCCATTGTTTTGTAAGAATTTGAAAAATCAATCCACTTACCCATCTTCTTTACAGTTTTTTCCCACTCGCCAACATAGTAAAATACTTTAGAGCGGCAAAACTCGTTAAACTTAGCAACACCCATTGCTTCAATTTCTTTTTTATCTTTAATTTTTAATTCCTTTTCAGCAATATTCTCAACAGGAAGCCCGTGACAATCCCAACCCCAGCGACGCTCAACTCTAAAACCTTTCATTGTCCAAAACCTTGGAAAAACATCTTTGGCAGTTAAACCCAAAATGTGCCCATAGTGCGGCAAACCAGTTGCAAAAGGAGGGCCATCATAGAAAACGTACTGCTTATCCAGCGGACGCTGCGAAACAGATTTCTCAAAGCACTTATTATCTTCCCAGAACTTGGTTATATTTTCTTCAACTTCAAACCTTGACATACAAACACTACCAAAAATTAACTCTTTTACTCATAATCCCACATCATTACAACAAATAATTTTACTCATTATTTTTATATTAATTATTTGCCTGATAAAAATTATGGTCGCTAGCGGATTCGAACCGCTGACCACTAGTGTATAAGACTAATGCTCTAACCAGGCTGAGCTAAGCGACCAATTAAATCCATTTAGTTTTACGGGGCTTACAAAACTTTGTTTTGCTTGGACCAGTGAAAAAACTTCTTAATAAATTAAACCTCCGCCAAGCAAATGACAAGAAATTGAACTACTTGAGCTATGGCTACTAATATTAGAATAATTATGGTCGAATGACAGTAGTGAGTATTTCCCACCACCCTCTATACCGCACGCAGCTAGCCATAACAAAAAGTGGGTGAGCAGAGTTTAAAAAACTGCTTCCTAGTGCGATTTTGAAACTTACAAAGCTATTCTCTAAGCCCTTCAAGAATTATTTTTTTCACATCAGAAATTGCGCTTTGAAGATCATCATTAATCAAAATGTGCGAAAATTTACTTTCAAGTTTAAGCTCCGCAGTAGCTTCCTTTATTCTAGTATCAATTACATCCATTTTATCAGTACCGCGCAAAATTAAACGCTTTTTTAAAATTGAAAGAGAAGGCGTTTTAATGAAAATTATTTCTGCATCTAGAAAATTTCTTTGAATTGTTAACGCCCCCTGAACATCAAGTACAAGCAAAACACTTTTACCAGAGTTAATCACTTCCTCAACTTCTTCTTTTAACGAACCATAATAATTCCCATAAACAACAGCATGCTCCAAAAGTGCATTGTGCGCTAAGTAATCTAAAAATTTTTCTTTAGAAAGGAAATGATAATCAACACCCTCCTTTTCTCCATCCCTCATAGGGCGAGTAGTACAAGTAACAATCCTTTTGAAAAAATCAAACTCGTGGAGAATTGCTTGCGCAATAGTTGTTTTACCTGTACCACTAGGCCCTGTAAAAACAAATAATTTTCCTTTTGGCGGAAAATTTGTCCAAGTATTTGGGTTTTGTTGTTTTGAAGTTTTTACTTTTAAAGAACTTATTGATTTTAAAGAACTTATTGATTTTAAAGAACTTATTGATTTTAAAGAAGTTTTAGAAGATGTTTTTTTTGAAGAGCCTATTTTTAATTTAATAGATTTTACCATTCAGAAAACAATGCTGAAAAGGAATAAAAAGCGATTGAATTACTAACACATGACTAACATATTATATATTCCATTAAACCATGATACTTTGAATGGACCAAAATATCCCAAACCACAATCCTCAAGGAATAGAAATACAATTAATAAAAACGGTTTTTGAAAATAATTCGGCATTTATTTCATTTGTACAAAGCACTGCAAATCAACGAACAAATCAACCCAGACTGCTGGTTTTCAACGAACAAGCCCTTGGAAGAAAAACAATTAGCAGAGAACAAGGAAAATTACTAGCCAACACACTTCACCTTGCAGTCAAAGGCAAAAACACATATTTATTTTACGCAGTAAATGAAAAAATGCGCCGTCTGCATTTTTCAAACAACGGATACTTAATTATACCTGATTCTCAAAGCAAGATGCGCTTGCCGTACAAAGTATATCCAAAACTCGCCACTTATTCAAACGGATTATCGCTGACAGAGTACGATGAAGAAACAGCAAGAAACAACGGGCTTTACCCAGAAATTGCTGCGCATAACATACGGAAAGCAAATAAAAAAATTAATTCTTTCCCAAGAATAACAATAAACGGAATTACGATAGAACTAAGAGTATGCGCAGATATGCGCGCACAATTTACCCAAGACCCTGTTCGCGCACGAAAACCTTTGTCCCCAGCAGACTTAATATTAGTTCCCGCATCAGGGCTGACGATATGCGAAAGTGAAATAAAGCCACTTTGGAAAGAAGTCGCAAAAAACGGAATTATTATAATTAATGATGCAGAAAAAGGCCAACACATACTAAAAAAATCAAATAAAGAAGGCGAATTTGTACTAAAACAATTATATGCGCACGGACCAAGACCACTAACTTTTAGAATAAACCCACGCTCATTCAACTTAGCTCAAAAAAAAGCCATTTTCACAAAAAGATTAACTAGAATAACTCCCCAAATTGGCCGCACAAAAATATTCAGGACCTTAAAAAGAAAATAAAAAGTGCGAAAGCTTTCGCTTCGCACCAAAATTAGAACTAATTTACTTACTAACTTACATGTCCATTCCTTCGCCCATGCCGCCCATTCCGCCAGGACCTTGAGGCATCTTAGACTTTGAGGAACCAAGGATTATATCATCGATTCTTAGAATCATTTCAGCAACTTCACTAGCTGAATCAATTGCTTGAGTTTTTACTTGCAATGGTTCAAGGCACTTCGCACCCTTCATATCCTCAATCTTTCCTTTATAGACATTTACTCCAACGTACTTATTTCCTTTTGTAGCGTGAGCGCTGCGTAAACT
>JBAXCL010000031.1:0-9366 GCA_037141515.1 archaeon | reverse complement strand
GTGCAATATCTGCATATTAAGGCTGTAAATCTAAGGATTTGAATGTGTATGAAAAGGAAAATTAAAAGAAAAACAAAAAATGTAATTCGAAAGACGCGTGTTAGTCGGCCACGAAGAAAGGCGAAGAAATTAGTGCTTAAGATTAGGCGCAGAGTAGGAAAAAAACAGCCAAAAAAGGAGAAAAATTTAATAAAGAAGCTTGAGCGTGCGGCAAAAAAACAAGGAGTTTCCCTTTTCACGTATGTGCGCAAAGCAAGTTTTAAAAAAAGTAAAAAATAAATTTTGGGCGAAACGATTATTTAAGTGGTGTTTATGGCAAATGTAAAAAAAAGAATTAAAAAGAAAGTTTCGAAAAAGGTTTTGGCGAGTCATTCAAAAAAGTCCAAAACTTTCACTCAAAAAGAACTAGCACTTGCATCAAGACCACTTATTATAGGATCTCCCACAAACCAAGGTAATTCACGCACGTTGCAAGAAGATCATTTAATGGAGTCATTAAACAAGCCAATTGAATCTTTGATTGAAGCAACTGATAGGCTAAAAAAAAGTACCAAGAAAATAATGTTTGAAACTGAACTAAGAAATCCTCTTCTTCGCACTGATTTTGATAGGGTTTTAAGAATAATTGAAAATGCAGGAATAATAAGCTCTGGAAAAATACGAACTGAATTAAAAATGGAAAATGTTCATCTTAAGGCGTGTTACGAGTCACTTCAACGAGCTGGAAAAATTAGAATAGAATATCCTTTATTTGGATCCCCAAGTTTAATTAGCATAGCTTTTGAAAAAGAAAAAAAGAGAAGGGGCTTGATAAGACTAGGGATTAATCCAGATGACGAAATCGAATAAAAAATGGTTTTTTATAAATGGAAGTGATTTTGATGGCAAAAAATGAAGGTCATGAAAAAGGAAAGTGGGCTACTGAAAAAATGCTTAATGAATTTAACATCATTGAGTCTTATGCTGTTGAAAGCGATAACGTTGTTGCTGATGTTCGAATTGTTGAAACTAAAAAAGGCTTTGTGAGTGAATATTATCTCACCCTCTCAGATTTTGGCGAAGGAACTACTGCCCTTATGAAGGGATTAAAAAATACTCTTATTGCAGAGACCCCAATAAAATCTGATGCTTTAATGGATCAGAAGTTTGTCGATATTCTAAAAGATCGTTTTAGGCGACGAGCAGATAATCTCATATCAACTGAACTTCCAAATATTTCTCCTGAAATAAAGAATCAATTAATTGGATCTGTTTTGCATGAAATGCTTGGGCTTGGGAAAATTGAAATGATTCTTGCGGATGGTAACTTAGAAGAAATTGTTGTTAATAAAAGTAAAGAACCTGTTTGGGTTTATCATAAAAAGCACGGCTGGCTAAAAACAAATGTTTACATCGGTACTGAAGAAGATATTCACAATTATGGAAGTATTATTGCAAGGCGTGTAGGTAAGCAGATTACTACACTTGATCCTTTGCTTGATGCGCATCTTTCAACAGGTGATCGTGTTAATGCGACGCTCTTCCCAATTTCAAATGACGGTAACACTATTACTATCAGGCGTTTTAGACGTGATCCTTGGACAGTTACTGACTTAATCAAATCAGGAACTGTTAATTCTGAAGTAATGGCGCTTATTTGGGAAGCGATGGAATATGAATTAAATATTATTTTCTCTGGAGGCACTGCTTCGGGCAAAACCACTTCTCTTGGAGTATGCCTTCCTTTCATTCAGGCGAATCATCGAATTTTATCAATTGAAGATACTAGAGAACTTCGCCCCCCTGAATTTTTACATTATTTACCATTAACTACTAGAGAACCTAACCCTGAAGGCAAGGGCGGAGTGTCAATGCTTGATTTGCTTGTAAACTCTCTGCGTATGCGTCCTGATAGGATAATTGTTGGAGAAACTAGAAGAAAGAAAGAAGCTGAGGTAATGTTTGAGGCGATGCACACGGGGCACAGTGTTTATTCAACAATTCATGCAAATACTTCTGATGAAACAATAAGGCGTTTAACTAATCCGCCGATTAATATTCCAGTAAGTGTTCTTGATGCAGTGCACTTAAACGTAGTAATGTTTAGAAACAGGCGCCTTGGTGTGAGAAGAATGCTCCACATATCTGAATTTGTAATGGAAAAGCACGGTACTGGAGAAGAAGAAATAAAAGCAAATATTTTATACCGCTGGCGCGGAAGCGATGATACAATCACAAAACATAACGAGAGCATACGCTTGTATGACGAATTAATGCTTCATACCGGGATGACTAAGAATGAAGTGCTCGACGAGTTAAAAAATAAACAACGTGTTCTTGACTGGATTGTTAAATTAAATATCCACGATGTTAATTCTGTTGGAAGGGTTATTGCAAAATATTACAAAGATCCTGATTTTGTTCTTAAAGCAGTAAATTCTGGCAAAAAACTGGAGGATTAAAATGGAAATGATTCCTTTTGCCCCCATGCCAATGCAGGCAATGAAAAAAATAGCTGCACCTTTTGAAGGATTTGGTTACCGCGTTTCTAAAATATTTCCAAACCTTGAAAATGATTTAATGACTTCTGGAATAAGGATTACTGTAGAGGACTACGGGGCAATTATTTCTTTCTGCTTTTTTTTCTACTTTATAATTTTTGCTCCGCTTTTGAGTTTGATTTTGACAAAGTTTGTAATGAGTTTTACAAAAATTGGCGCACTTGTTATTCCGCATTCTTTTCTAATAGGGATTTGTGTTGGTTTCGCAATGGCTTTTATGGTTGCTTTTCAAATGGTCGCTTATCCTAATATCAAAACAAAGAAGCGCGTAAGGGATATTGATCGAAACCTTGTTTTTGCACTTAGAACGATTCTTGTTCAACTAAGAAGCAGGGTTAGTTTGTTTGATTCTTTGTACATGATTTCTGCAGGGAAGCGTTATGGCCAATTGAGTGTTGAAATTAAAACTGCGGTCGATAAAATAACTACTGGTGTTGATGAGGAAGTTGCGCTAGAAGAACTCGCAATAAAAAATCCAAGCCCTTATCTAAAAAAAGTTCTTTGGCAACTGGTTAATGGATTAAAAGCAGGCGCAGATGTTAGCGATGTTTTAAGCGAGAGCGTTGCTTCAATTACTAGGGAACAACAAATTGAGATTGAACGTTACGGTAATAGTCTAAAAATTCTTTCTCTTGTTTACTTAATGATGGGAGTAATTATTCCCGCACTTGGATTAACTTTTTTGATTGTTATTGGTTCTTTTCCAAAGATTGTTATTTCTGAAATGCTGTTCTGGGCAATGCTAGGCGCACTTGTGCTTGCCGAGTTTATGTTTGTAGGTTTAATGAAATCAAAAAGACCTAACTTAATGAGTTGATAATATGTTTGAAGGAATCGGATCATTGTTGCCAAGGAGTTTTCTTGACTGGGTTTCAAGAGAATTAACTTTTGCAGGACTAAAATACGATAAAGAATCTTTTGTAGGTTTCATTTTGATTCTTTCTATTCTTTTAGCTATTATTGCAGGTTTTATTTCATACGAAATAATAAAACTTGTTCCTCTTTATTCGCTTGCAGTATTTTTCACTTCTTTTATCATTGTTTTTATTGTGCCTATTTTATGGATTAGTAATATCGCAGATTCTAGGGGAAAAAAGGTTGAAAGTATTCTGCCTGATGCATTACAACTCATTTCTTCAAATATTAAAGCCGGACAAACAACTGAAAGAAGTTTATTTATAAGCGCAAGAAAAGAATTTGGCGCACTTAGCGATGCGCTTAAGGAAACAAGTAAACGCGTAATGGTTGGGGATCGTTTAGAGTGGGCTTTACTTAATATTCCAAAAAAGATTAAGAGTAAGGTGCTTGAAAGGACTATGTGGCTTATTGCTGAAGGAATCAAAAATGGAGGACAGATCTCAAACCTCCTTATTCAAATGAGTAATGACTTAAGAGAAGAAAATGCATTAAAAGCCGAAGTTAATTCCAACACAAGCATGTATGTTATGCTTATTTTCTTTTCAGCTGCGCTAGGCGCACCCATGCTGCTTGGAGTAAGTAGTTTCATTGTGGGGGTGCTCTCTGAACAAAGTGCAAACATTCACATTTCTCCAGAACTGACTTCTGAATACGCTTCAAAGAACCCAGCTCTTGGGCTTATTGGAATTCCTTCTTCAAATATTAGTGAAAACTTTATTGTGTTCTTCTCATTAGTTGATCTTGTTATCACTAGCATTTTTGCCGCAATGGTTCTTGGAGTAATTAACTCAGGGAGTGAGAAGGCTGGATCAAAATACCTGCCCGTATTACTAATAGTTTCTATTGTACTTTTCTTTGTTGTGAGAATACTTGCAAAAACCTTCCTTGGCGGATTTGCTTTATGATAAAATCAGCACATTATTATTGTCAACAACTAGCATAAAAAAATTGGTTTTGATTCGTATTTATCAAAACTAAATGATTCGTATTTATTATAACTAAAGATACTAAAAATAACCCCGATAATTGCTTTGCTTCTTTTCAAAAAATTCGCACTAGCAATCTATGCTAAAATTACTATAATAATTTAAATTATTAAAAAAAGGATTAGTGGAAACAACAATCTTTTGCCGTTTCCGCTAAAGTTTAAACTATTTATGCTACTGTTCCTGAGCAGGTAATTGTCCCTGTTGCTGGAAGTGCACTTGTGCCTGTTCCTATTCTATATGAGATAGTTACAACTGATGCGCTAGTGTTTCCTGCAGTTGCAGTTGGACCTGTTACAGAGAATGTGTTATTCTTTGTAATTGCTACTCCTGAAGCGATAGCTGCGCCATTAACTAATGGAGTTCCAGTTTCGAATGTTCCTGTTGCGCTAACAGCAGTTACATTAATATCTGAACCAGTAGTGTTTTGTATGGATAATCCAACTCCTGCTGTGGAGCTAACTGTCCAGTTTTTTACTACCATTCCAGTACTTGAACTCTGACAGGTTACTCCGCCTGTAGCTCCGCTTGTAACGAAGATTAATACGCCTATTACAATTGCAATTACAATGAGTGCCCATCCGTAAGTCATTAGATATTCGAGTGCTGATTGTCCTTTATTGTCAAACATGTTTAAACCTCCTTTCAAGTATTAGCACGATTCGTGCATACGCAGAGTATAAAGTTTTCCTGATTTAAAAGACTTCCCATAAGCTGCAATTATTCCAAAAAAATACGGCCTCATTTGGAATGCTTTAAAAACTCTTAAGCCCTTCTTTTATCATCACGTGATTTTGATGCCTGAGCTTGAAAGAATAAAAACAGGAATTCCAGGATTTGATTCTATTGTTGGTGGCGGAATTCCCAAACAAAATCTTGTTGTGATTAGCGGGGATCCTGGAAGCGGGAAAACCATCATCTGCATGGAATTCGTTTATCAGGGCGCAAAAAAATTCAATGAACCAGGAGTTTTTATTTCACTTGAGGAAACAAGAGATGACGTACTAAAACTAGCAGGGTTATTCGGGTGGGATTTTGAAGAATTAATTAAGGATAAACTGATTGAAATAGTAACTATTGATTTATATGATTTTGAACAGCTAAAGGATATTATTGAAGACACTATCACAAGGATTGGGGCAAAAAGAATAGTTATTGATCCGGGCGTAATTTTTAGACTTTATTTTACAAAAGAACTTGAAGCAAGAAAAAAGATTCTTGAACTTGGAAAAATGCTTAAGGAAAGCGGTTGTACGGCGATAATAACAAACGAAGCAAGTGGCAAAGAAACAGATTTGTTCGGTTTGGAAGAATACGTTGCTGACGGAGTTTTGCTTTTATTTCACAAAAAAGTAAAAGAAAGATTCATAAGAAGCATAGCTGTTGTTAAAATGAGGGGAACAAAAATTACTGAAAAAACGCACCCCATAATAATTACTAAAAGCGGAATTGAAATATTATCAAAACAAGAAATTTACGAGTGACTAATATGGCAGAGAATAAACCTTTTCAAGTTAGGAAAATAGTAATTGATTTTCCAAAATTCGAAAATAAAAAATCTACTGAACCCACATCTGTCGCAAAAGAAAATAATAAAACTAAGAAAGGAAGTTTAACCCCAATAAAAACTGAGGACATATCCATAAACGAAATTAATGTTGAAAATACAGAACGCAAGAATTCTTCTCAAACTAAGTCCAAGCAAAAAACAGACCCTGCGACAGACTCTGAAGAACTATTGCTTGAATTACTCAGCCCAAATAAAAGCATTGATCTAAAAATTAAGGAAATGATTGAAGAAATGCCAAAAGCTTATTCAATAATACTACTGCTCCCAAGAGCGCAGCATGAACTGCGTTATTTAAGATTAGCAAAATATTTTGCAGACAATAAATTGCCAGGGATTTATTTAACTCTAAACAAAGGAATTAGCGAAATTTTAAATTTAATGCATGCACAAAATATCAATACTGATAAAATTACTTTTATTGATGCAGTTACAAGAATGTCGGATGGTGTTGAAGTCGAAAACGACAAGTTCATTTATCTTGAAAGCCCTGATGATATGACCGAACTTAATAGGGAAAGTGATAATGCAATAAGCGCCATGAAAAAGGGCGAAGGCTTTTTTATTATCGATTCTGTTACTACCCTTCTCGTATACAACAAAGCAGTTATTGTTGAAAAGTTCCTTCACAGGCTTTCCCAAAAAATTAAGAATTCTGAATTACAAGGGATTTTCCTTGCTGCAGATTCGACTGACAAGGAAACGCTTGATACAATTTCGCAGTTTTGTGACGATGTGAAAAGCTTCTAATATTTTTGTAATCAACTTCAAAACAATATTTGTAAAAAAAGTACCTGTTGTAGCAATAGCAAACTTTTTCCACTTTGGCCAACAAATTCCTTTTTTATTTTCGTTTTCTTCCCTTTCGAAGATTTAAAGCAGCGATGACTAAAAGAATTGCCCAAATCGCCAAGACTATGCACAATATTTCAGCAAGATAATTAATATTGCTAGAATCTTTCGAGTACTGTTTTGGATTAAAATACTGTAAAACTTTTTCCAACCCCATACTTTCGCTTAAAGCATTTTCAGAATTTGCATTTAAATTTTCATCACTAATACCCGTTTCTTGGTCACCAATTTCTTCAATCGAATTTGATCCACTTGACAACGTATTAGGAGTAATACTTCCTCCTGCTTGGCTCCCCGCGCCATCAACCAAATTAGGTTCATTTGGCAAAGAATTTGCATCAACAACATCAGTCTGGATACTATCAGCAACTTTGCAATTAGACATATCTATCGCACAGTCAGAAGTGCATATCAGCACCCCACTAATATATCCCCTATCCAGTTTTTCACAATTTAGTCCGTTAATATTCGTGCCATCACATTGTTCCCCTAAATCGATTACCAAGTCTCCGCAAAGAGCAATTGAAAAAGTTGCTAAAAATAAAAGAGATACCAACAAAGTTACAAAACGAGTAATACTTGCCATGCATATTTACTTGATTTTTAAGTATTTTAATTTATCCAGTGGCAAAACCAAAAATATGTCCAACAAAAAGAGAAAAGCGCCTCCTCCGGGATTTGAACCCGGGTCGCACCCGTGACAGGGGTGAATCCTAGACCGCTGGACGAAAGAGGCACCTAATTTTAATTAAAACAATCGCCTTTGGCGGCTTGTCTATAAAGGTGTGCGGTGTGAAGGTTTTTATTTGTTTTCAAACGCACCAAAAAAGCGAACCTTGCATAAAATTAGCTTGCGCCCAATATTATAAACATTTTTAGTTAATGCATTAGTATGGTTAAAGTAATACAAATTAGCGTTGGGGGGTTTGACAATAACTTTTCATACATTGTTTTGGGGAAAGGACAGAATTCAAAAAGAGGGGTTCTTATCGACCCGACTGGAAATAAAGATGCTATTGAATCCGAACTTGAAAAACATAATGCAAAAATCAAGCTTCAACTTTTTACTCACAATCATCCTGATCACACTGAATTATTTGCGTATTTCAAATCAAAAGGAATAAAATCATATAATCCAAAACCTGCTTCGCTTGGAAAAAAAGAATTTATTACAGTAGCAGGGCTAAAAATCGAAGTAATTCATACTCCTGGGCACACTAAAGAAGGTGTTTGTTTTATTATTGAGAATAATATTTTTACAGGGGATACGCTTTTTGTTAGGGGAATTGGAACTACTGCTTACGGCGGGAACGATAAAGAATTAACTAACACGCTAAATTTTCTTTTTACACTTAATCAAAATTTAATACTTTATCCAGGGCATAATTACGGGGGTGCGTCGGAAAAACTTGGCGCAGCTCTTTTGAATTCGCACTTAAAACCAAATGAAAAGATACTAAAATTAATTAAAAATAAAGTTGCAGAGTATGAAGCTAAACAAAAAAATAAATTCTAAAAAAAATTATTGCACAAAGCACATAAAGAAACGTATTTATTGAACGCGACACATAGTTTACTATGCAAAAAAAAAGTTTGACCCAAAAGCGTCGTTATTCTAAATTAGCCACGCCCAAAAACATCATTTTTACTGAGTGGTATAATGTAGCTCAAAGGAATAGAACTATTTACTTAAACCAATTTTTGTCAAAGGCTAAAGCAAAGGGCATAAAGATTAGAAAAGGGGATGTCGCGCGTTACGTACGCGAATTCAACAAGTATTTGGATAGGCAAGCACAGGTTAAATTAAGCTAATGAAAAATATTAATTCCAGTTTCTCATTTTGTAAATTTTTTAGATAGCATTACAACTACTCCTCCTGCTTGTGCGGTAATAAATTGCATTATGCCGAAAGCAGTAAGTGTTATTACTGGCGCAAGGTTTAGCATGAATAGAATTATTGCAATAGAAAAAAGCAATGCTGTTTTAGCCGTACTTGCAATTAAATTGGAGTAAAAGAATTCTTTTTTCCCGCGAATATTATATTTTTCCATTAGTTCTTTTTGTATAAAGCCGCCGCTTAAATACTCTTGAACTACCTGAAATTTAATCTCGTCCGGTAATAAATTTACTTTTGCTCTCATAATCCTGTTTTTTGTTTACTTTTTTGTAAACCTATTTCAGGACTAGACAGGGTTTTTACAAATTTCTTAAGTTCTTCAATTTCTAATAATACTTCATCGCAACAATCAGAAAAATCAAATTTCAATAAATCAATATTGCAATCAAAAGGGTCATTAAACCAGAGGGGGCAGACCATGTAGAACTTACTCTCAACAAACAGAGCTTCCATGCGTTTGATTTTATCCTGAGCCTCATTTGACATTTGCTCAGGCGGGAATGCCATATAGCGGTAGAGATATTTTGGATGGGGGGTGGACATGACTTTACTTTCGCTTATGCATATTCTTCCCATGCGCCTTGTATTGAACTATCAGATCGAAGA
>JBAXCL010000030.1:0-9592 GCA_037141515.1 archaeon | reverse complement strand
TTTTAGAGTATCAGAAACCGTTAGATATTTCTTCTTCTTAAAATCAGACTGTTTAGTGTCAACTTCTAAAATTACTTTGGTAGGATCTTCAACATCCCAACCTTGAGCCTTAAGCAAAACATCAATCATTTGGCGTCTTGTGTTAAACTCACTAAGCCATTCTTCCATGACAAGATAGTGCGAAACGCCTAATTTAAAGCTTTCTAACTTGGCAATTTTGTCAACCGCTAGGTTGATTTCTTTTCAACCTTAAGCATATTAACCTCTTAACGAGTATTAGTTATAGTGTGTCGTTTTGTTGGTGTTAAAAATAATGGGTTTTAGTCTGTGAAGGTGGTTGTTTTAGTACATCTTATTGGCTTGAGTTCTTATTAAGTTCAAGAACAGTAAATATTAGACAATCAACGAAAAAACGGGATTTTGGTTGTAAGGAGTATGTTAGAATGAGTTTGTTTGGGGGATTGGGATAAAAAGATGGATCCGGACGCTGGAGTTGTTTGGGATTATTTCAAGCATCTATTTCCTGAGTTCTCTGTCCACCACGCTTTTGTATACAAATTCTTATGGCGCATTGATCCAATTAGTGGAGACGAAATCGCTAAACAAATTAACTTATCAAAGACTACTGTTTACAAAGCACTTCATGACCTTGTTTCTTCTGGTCTGGTTACAAAAACTAATTTTAAGCCTGTTGGTTACTATGCTAGCAATCCGGTTAAGGATTATTCATCAAACCTCAAAAAAGTGTTAGCCAAGCTTGAAAAAGGTGTTGACCATTTAGAAGAATTGCTCAACAATTCTTCTGCTTTAAGCGGAGAAATTTATTTGATTAAAAAAGATGGGGGCCAACAAAAACTCTTTTCAAAAGAAAAAAGAAGCGCAATTCAAAATGAACAGCAACTCTTAGAAATTAAACGAGTAGTTGAACAGCAATTAAAAGATACTGAGAGAAAAAGATTAAAAGAATATGCAGTTTACAAGTAATTATTTTTTTTAACTGCAGTCTTTTTGGATTTCTGCGCCAGCTCCTTCAGTTGAGGTTACGTTTAAGGTGACTAAAGTTGGAACGTTTTGTTGGGTATCCAGCGTAAGTTTTACTGATGCTGTTTGTCCTGCTTTTATTATGCTCCAATTTGCTGTATTTTTGTATTGTTTGTCTTCATCACTTGCATGTGCTATAACTGCAACATTGTGGGCATCTGCTGATCCAGAATTTGTTACTGTAACATATACGTCGGTTACTTCTCCAAGTCCTTGTAATATGTTTATGCTTGGTTCGCATTGACTTATGTTGACTTTAAGGTTTGGTACTGATGTGCTTCCTTGGGGAACGTAGTCTGTTCGGCTTTCGTTGTTTTGTGCTGATATGTTAGTACAATCAATTGGGTAAAAAGAAGTAACATTTCTACAACCAACATAAGTATCGCCTAAATAATAACCGCCAGCAGGGTCAACAATTAACCAATATCCTGAATTGTCAGAGTATCCAAATAAATTTTGATTTGATAAATCATAAATTCCTTTTTGCCAGTAAATGTCGGCAATGGTTTTTTGGGCAGCATCAAAATCTTCTTTTTTAGTTGATATGAAAACACTTGCAAATGCATGACCGCAGGATGGGGCAAGAACTACTTTTGATGTTCCACCAACTGATTGTATGAGACTTGAAACTAGTATTGCTTGGTCTTCGCAATCTCCAGCTTTATCATTAAGCGTTTCGCTTGCCGAGGCGAAATACTCTTGGTGTATTGGGTCATTAACATAGCTTATGTTGTTTTTCATCCAAATGTACAAATCGGCTAATTGGTTAATATTCCAATTTCCAGGAGATGCACTAGCTATTGAAACTGCTGTGTTTCTAACTCCTGAAAAAGTTGGTTCAATTTTGCTGCAAGTAAGTTGTTGCAAATATGTTAGTTGCGCGTTTGTAAGGGCATTTGATACTGTTGGATTTGAGTCAGTTGCTTGTTGAATTGGTGGCTTTGGTGGCCCGCACTGCTGTGTTTCTGTTTGTTGAATACATCTAAATCCGGTTGATTCCCCGCATTGTAAAACGGTTCTTGTTTGTGTTCCATTAATACAAGAACTCCAGTCAGAAGTCGCAGGGCAATTATAACATTCATTAATTACTTGTGTTGCTGCTGGGGGTTGTGATTCTTGATTTGATTTATTAGTAGTTTCTAAAGAGTTTTGATTTGGACTCATAAGCAAAAATAAAGCCCCGATAATAATTATCACAAAGATTATGACAACTGCAGCCGATAATAGTTTTTTTGATTTAACCTTATTTTCCCATTGCAATCCAATTTTGTGGTGACAAGAATCACACAAAATAGAACCGTCCTTAAAATCCCAAAAAGTCTTTGAATGAGTTGAACCACAATTGTCACATTTATCAGGAAGCTTTTTGTCCATGATAGAAATTTGTACTTTTCAATATTTAATACAACAACTTCACTCAATAATCAATGTAGTCGTGTGGGTTATTGACGTTGCGCATTTGTTTTAGGCGTGCGTCTACGAAGTATCTTTTACCTTGGTATTTTATTATTGGTAGCATTCTTGGAAATTCCATTTAGTTCACCTCCCAGAGTTTGGGGTATAAGTTGGAGATTGCTTGTTTGATTTCTGTTCGGCGGAGTGTTTTGTGTAATTTATCGTATTCGGTGCTTGCGTCTTTGTCTGTTACTACAAACCACCACTCTTTGAGTGTTTTATCGGAGTTGTTTTTGATGACTTTTGCTTGTAAGTCTAGGCGTGTTAGTGTTTGTACTCCTGTTTCTACTTCTATTGCGTATCTTTGTTTTTCTCCATTTTTTTCTATTTCGAATACGATGTCGGGTTCTGTGCTTTGATTGGTTTTGACTGTGTCTGTAAATTGTCTTGCGTAGTCTGCTATTGTTTCTACCATGAAGTAGTGTTCTATGCTTTCGCTTGAATTTGGTTTTTTTACTAAGTAAGGGCGTGAAGAATTGTCTAACCCGCATAATCGTGTTTCTTCAAATCCTTGTTTTTTTAGAAAGTCTACTTGTTGTTCAGTTAGGTCTTTTTGTAAGTAGTATGCTTTGTCTGCTTTGTATGGTTCTAGGTTTTCTTTTTCTTTAGCACCTAATTCTTTGAGTTTTTCTTCTCTTTTTCTTATTTCGTCTGGGTTTGTTGTTATGAGTTCATATTCTTGCGGACTTGGTATCACGCGTAAAGGTATGTGGTCATTCATGGCGAAGAGCAAGCCTTCGCCGGGCATTGCGGTTAGTAAATAGTTTTGTTCGTCGTTGTTTAAGTGAAATTTTTCGGCGAGTTCTTGTATTGTTGCTGGCTCTTGGCGAGATAAGAATTTCCAAGCGGTGTTTGCTAAAATTGTTTTTCCTGCTGATGAGGTTAGTAAGTCTTCTACTTCTTGTGTAATTATTACTATTCCTAAACCAAACTTTCTTGCAGTTTTTATTAGTTCGAAGATTGATTTTGATTGTTCTGCAAATCTTAGTAAAGACCACGCTTCATCAATTACCAAAATCTTTCTTTCTCTGTCTTTTTGCATTTTTTTGTGAACAAAGTCGAGCACTAAGAACATCATGACTGGTTTTACTTGACTAGGAATATTAGTAATGTTAAAACAAATTAGATTGTTGTTCAAATTTAGGTTGGTTTGTTTGTTGATGAATGAAAACGAGCCGTGCACATAAATACGCAATCTATTTTCTAGTGCTTCGTAAGTCATTCTTTCTATTCGTGAAGCAGTTTTCTTTTCATTAATTATCTCATTGTACAAGTCTGCCATTATTGGCGGTTCTCTATTCCATGTTGAAGCGTCATCGAGAAGTATTCCTTTACTTTGGTAAATAATGTGAACTGCTTTATCTAAAATGTTTTTTTGTACTTCTGTGAGCTCACCACAAAGAATTCTAAACAAATCCATTAGGGTGATTGTTTTTTCTCCGAGGTCTCCGCCCATTAAATCAAATGGGTTGATTATGGTTTCGCTTTCTCTACTGATTTCTACTATTTGCCCACCATGTTTTTGTGTAAGTTCAGCATATTCTCCTTGCGGATCAATAATAATAGTTTTCACTCCACGCAAAATGTTTCTTAGAATGAATAATTTGGCAGTTACGCTTTTGCCTCCACCAGAAGTGCCCAGAATTAAACCATTGTAATTGGCAAAAGAGAATGGATCAAGGATTATTGGAATATTATTATTCTTATTTAACCCAAACAAAATTCCTTCTGAATCAATATTCAAGTAAGCTGTGGTGAATGGAAAACAAGCAGCTAATGCATCACTGGGAATATTCCTATTCACGTTTAGTTTGTCTTCTTGTATTGGGTAAACTGATTTTGCGCCTTCTCGCATCCGAAGAAAAGGCATTTTGGGAATTATCAGTATGGAATTTAGTTCTGAGTGAATCTTTTTTGTTAACAAAGAAAGTTTTTCTTTATCATACGCACGAGCTCCCAAGTAAAGAGAAATATTGAATAATTTCTCTTCTCCTTTTTGTAATTTTTCTAGAACATTGAGTGTGTCTTGGTGTTGGATTTTTAGTGAGGGGTTAATTATGCCTTTCATTTGAGCGGCCATGAGGTCGGCTTCTTGTTTTACTAGTTCTTGGTTAAGTTGTCCCATTATGGTTTCTATGTTTGAGGGTTTGATGTGCATGCTTAAATCAAAGTTTCCTTCTGAGGAGATGATTGAGTCAAGCCAACCTTCTCTAATTGTTCTTGGATAACCAACAGCCATGATTATGCGTGTTAGTTGTTCGTTGACTTGAATCGAATCAACCTCATTTTGTACGTATGAGGGTTTGAGTATGTCTATTAGTTCAGTCATAATCATCCCGTATCTTTTGGACTTTTGTTATGACGAGTCTTTTTTTCATGCGTTGTATTTCTACAAAGCAGAAGTGGACTTGTCCGTTTATCATTTTTGCTAGTACGTAACTCATTTTCTCAATCCTCCATTTTTCTTTTTGTTTTCTTTTGTTTTTTGGCAAAAGAATTTTGCATCCATGTATCCTGTCATATAGCAACTCATCCTGTGACCACCTTCCTTTGTTCTAAGAGAGTTAGTGTTGTTTGATATTCGGCTCCGTTTTCGATGAAGCCTTCAAAGTAACTTGAGAACATTGATACGAGTTCGTTTGTGTTTAGGCGTTTGGTTGTTAGGTTGCAGTTTTTTAGTTTTTCTTGGCAGAGCGTTGTTCGGATGTGTAATTGGTTTATCACGTCTATTCGTTTTTTTTCGTCTGATGGGATTACTATGTAGAATAACCTGTTTTTTACTGCGTGTTCGTCTATGTATTTTCTTACAAAGTCTTGGAATTCGTTGAATTGTGTTTTTAGTTTTTCGTTTTTTGTTTTCTTTACGCGTGCTTCTAGTTTGTGTAAGTATTCGTCGATTGAGAGGTTGACTGTTCTCATGACTACTTGTATTGGGAAGTCTAGTGAGTTGAGAAAGTCTTTGTATGCGGAGATTATTGCTTCTTGGTGTTTAGGTGAGAGGATGTGAAAGTTTAGGGGTTGGACTTGTATGATTGCTTTTACTCCTCCGTTTTGTAGGAAGACTGCATTGTCGTTGATTTCTTTTATTTCTATGAATTTTGCCATTTCTTTGTCTAGGTAACCGAATTGTCTTGGTCGGAAAGCAAAGTTTGCAAAGTTGAGTGCGTGTTCTTTTAGGTTGAAGAATGCTAGTCCTCCGCCGATTGCTAGGAGTACTATTGCGATTGTTGCGCTTATTTCAATTGGTAAAGAAGATTTTAGGATTAGCATTGCTGCAAGGAATCCAAATAATCCAAGTGAGCCTGCTTGCCATAAAGATAAATTGAAAATAATTTTTTCTTCGTATTTCAAGTTTTTTGGTATTTCGTAACTCAT
Source organism: archaeon (assembly GCA_037141515.1). Lineage (GTDB taxonomy): Archaea > Iainarchaeota > Iainarchaeia > Iainarchaeales > JAAZKV01 > JAAZKV01. The sequence continues at coordinate 3,721 of JBAXCL010000030.1, read as the reverse complement.
TTATACAACCTCGGAGTAATATTTTGTTATGACTGAGAATACTGGATTTCGACTTGTTTCTAAAAGTGAAATTGCCCGATTGAAAGCTGTTCCTTTTATCAGCAATCCTCTTACAGAGGCAATTGGTATTGCTAAAGGCAGTGAACTTGTTGCTTTTTTTATGCGAACACGAATGCCAAAAAGTTCTGAACCAGAATTATTCAATGTTTGGACAACAAACAAAACTAACCTCCTCAAAGAATTTAGAAGAACTCTTGAAGTAACTCCTGCTGAATATCTCGCCGAGCATTTCATTCGTAAAGGGGAAAAAATCACTAGAACAGAAATTGAAACCGCTTCCAGTAAACGTTTTGCTTTACGTCTTGCAAAAAAAGGTTTAGTTAATCGAGAAACTCCCTTATCTGGTTTTAAAAGTATAAAGTATGAAGCAACACCAAAATGGATTGGTCTTGCAAGATCAAGAAAACGTTTGTTAAAGTAATTCATATTATTTGCCTCCTTGTGCGGTTGGTTTTAGTGCGCTTGCGAGTGAGCCTACTTGTCCTGTGAGTGCTCCGATTGCCATTCCTATTACTGGTGTTGAGTCCATTGCGGCGTTTGCTGATTTCATTATGGAGTGGATTATCATGAAGCCGTTTACAAAAGCGATGACGATAAATCCTAGTGCTGGTATTAGCATTGAGCCTGTTTCTCCTGCGAGTGAGAGTACTACTTGTCCGACTGCGATAAGTATTATGACGTCGATTAGTTGCATTGCGAGCATCATGCCTAAGAATTCAAAGATGAGTTTTCCCCATGCACGTGTTTTTGGTGCAAAGTAGAGGAATATTCCTATTGGAAATAACGCAACACCAACAAGCAAAAATAAATATCGTAGGAAGAGTGTGATTATTGCGAGTAGTAGTGATCCGGCGTAGGCGAATAGCATTACAAATCCAACGCCTGATAGTACTGAGTTGTTGAAGAATTGTTCGAATCCTGTTATCCACATGTATTGGGTTATTGCGGTTGAGAGTTCGAGGATTAACTGGTAAATTAAGTAAGATAAGTTTACTCCGATTATCATGAAGATTGCTTTTTTTAGTCTTTCTTTTGCTTCTTCTCTTTTTTGTATGTTTGCACCTGAGAAAAAGAATCCGAATCCAACTATCAAGAAAATTATTAAGTATAGTGAGGATATGACGAATACTATTGCTTGCCATACGCCTTGCATTAACTCGGGATTGGGGTTGCCTGAGAGGAGTGCCTCAGTGAGGCCCAAGAGGGTGTTGTTAAAAGACCTCACTGAGTTTTTTATAGAATTAGTGAATAAGCCTACGATGTCAAAGGGCAAACCAAGTACGGTGGTGTTGAGTGTGTCTTTGGTTTGGTTGATTGAGTTTGTAGTATTTGAGGAACTGCCGTTAATAGCGTTGATGACGCCGCTAAAGTCAATCCATGGCGCGGCGTAGTTGTAGGGGGCTAGTAAAGTTACAACCAACAGCAACGGCACTAAGAACTCAAATATTTTTACCAAACTCAATCACCTCCAATTTAAGCACCTGTTACTGTGAGGTAACTCACAATCAACGGCGCAACCCAAACCAATACAAGACCCACGATTGCGTAGGACACCATGTTTTTTGCGTTTTCTCTGTTTTGAATGTTTGAACCTGATATCATGTACATTGCTCCCGCTACTGTGATTGCGATTATTCCGACTACTGAGACAATGCCTTTGATTAGGTCATAGATTCTGTTTATTGGCGCGGTAATATCACTCACACTTGCAGCGAAAGCAAATTGTGAAACTAATAGCACCAATAAAACAATTGGTATAAATTTTTTCATTTCAAAAACCTCCGAAGAAACTTTCTTCATAAAATGGTCTTGCTGTTCCCGGCACTTATAAAGTTTTTGTTCACGCAGAACTTTTTTTGTGAACTTAGTTCATTTTTTGTTTACTTGGTGGACAAAGAGTTTAAGAGTAACTCAAGCAGGAGGTAAGTTAAGGTGAAGATTATGTATTTGCCAATAATTATTGTGATTAATAATTTGTGGAAGTGGTTAATGTGATTTCAAAGCTTTACGCTGAGTTTTTAGAGGAATTCAAAAGACTTGGCGGTGCTCTTTCATTACACCAAGAAATTGCGTTAAAGCAATTGCTACAAGAGCATCCAGAAATACTTAAGGAGGAAAAGAAATGGCCGAAACAACAAATCTTATCAGCATTCAGCTAAATGCAGAGCAAATAATTTACTCTTTCCAAGAGAGTTTGAAAAGTTACAATAAGCTTCGCATGAAAGGGAAGGGTACTAAAGGAAATTATTATTTCATTAACGTGCCACGCTTGTATATTGGTGCAAGGTATGCGCCTAACAAAAAGTTTGCTGTGAGTTTTGGTTTGAATAAAGTGAATAATCATCAGTTGGTGGTTATTGATTTGGATGATCAAAAAGAAACGAATAATTGGATTAGTGATGAAAAATTGTTATTGTTAAAAGTATAATTTTTGACAATTATCCAGATATTTGAATATATTCCTAATCAGGGATATATTGGGTCAAGTTTGTCTTTACGATAAGACTTATCCGCTCCACGTTGTTTGCGTATTTGCTTTCTAAACTTTTCTACTTGCCCTTCAAGAGGTTCATTTTTACCATTTTCGTTTTCAAGAAGCCATTTCCATACAGGGATAGCTCGCACACCATCTATTTCTTCTTCTTGGTCATAAGTTATCAATAAGGGTGTGTTGCTAAATTTTTTTGTAGCTTCAATTAACCCGTGTATTTCTCTTTTCTTGTTTTCTTCGTTTATTGTGTGGCATACTTGGATTGAGTATTTTTTTGTGATGAAATCGCATTCGAAGCCGTTTGTGTAATGATTTAGGGGGGTTTCTTGTTTTCTCATTAGTTCTATTGCTACTATGTTTTCTAATAGTCTTCCTGTGTTTTTGTCTGTGTTGTAGTAGTTTGCAAAGCCATGGTCAAATAAGAATACTTTTTTTAGGTAACTGTTTTCTTTTTTGAATGATTTTTGTTTTGCATTCAGAAAGAAGCAAAAGTATATGTCCTCAACCATTTTTGAGTATTTTTGAATTACTGAGGTGCTTGATTTGTAAGAGTTGCTTTTTGCGTAATTATTAAAATTGTTTATTGAGTAATCGCCTCCGTATTGTCTTGTTAAAAATAACATTAGTAAGCGCATTAGGTCAGTATTTGTTATTTTGTATCTTTCTATTATGTCTTGAAAGAGCATTGTTTTGAAGTATTGGTCAACAAATTCAAGTTTGTTTTCTAAGACGACTTCTGGAAATCCGCTGAGTGCAAAGTATTCATCAAATATTTTTTTTACTTTTGATTTGGTTGGGGTGAATTCCCAGTTTTTTTCTAGGGAAACTCCTTTTATTCTCAGGAATTCTTTGAAAGATAGTGGGAGTACTTGTATTGGGTAATCTCTTCCTCTCAAAGAAGTTGCAATTTCTTTGCTTAATAGTTTTGAGTTTGAACCAGAAACGTATATTTTATAGTTTTCATCGTTAAGTCTTCTTACAAACTTGTCCCAGCCAGTAATGTTTTGTATTTCATCAAGAAACAGAACAGGCTTTTTTCCATCGTAGAGTTCGCTGTAAGCATCAAGAATTAACCCTAATTGGTTTGATTTTAGTTCAGAAAGTTTTTCATTTTCAAAGTTTAAGTAAACAAAATCCTTCAAGTTACTGCCTTTTTGAATAAGTCTGTTC
>JBAXCL010000029.1:0-9956 GCA_037141515.1 archaeon | reverse complement strand
GGAACATTTGAAAACGATTATAGATTTGAAAATTATTTAGAAGATGCATTAAGTGCAATAAAAAAACTAAAAGAATACGGTTTTATTGATGAAAAAAATGTTTTCGTTTGGGGACATTCAATGGGAGGCCAACTTGGATTCTGGGTTGCGCACAAAGACAAAAGCGTAAAAGCCATTTGCTCCGTATCAGCCCCTACAGGAATAGACCAAACACTAATTGGGAAAGAAATGGAAAAAATTAAATTCAAAAACTACTACGAAAAACAAAGCAAAAGACAAGGCACAATAAGAATACCTTACGAATTCTTCAAAAACAGGAAAACCTTTGATTTAGAAAAAATACTAAACGTAATAAAACAACCAAAACTAATAATTTGGGGAACAATTGATACTGTTGTTGAACCAAACGAAACTGAAAAACTTTTCAACATGGCAAAAGATCCAAAGGAAAAACTAATTATTGAAGGAATGGGACACGATTACAAAAAATACCCTGAACTAATAGAAAAAGTTAATGCGCGAGTAATAGAATTCTTTTCAAAACAATTGAAGTGAAAAAAATGGAACTAGGCGATTTTACACAAAAACCATGCAGAAGCAAAATGGCTTACGAATTTCTGCCAAAAAAAAATGTAAAAGTGGATCTTGAGAAGGCTGCAGAAGAAATCACAAAAGTCGGCACAATAGAAATAAGATCAAAAGTCCTCCTAATGGTAAAAATTGATGAAAAAATTGTTTCACTATTCCCAAGCGGAAAAATATTAGTCCGTGGAGAAAGAGACGAGAACACCGCAAAAAATATTGCTAAAAAAGCTGTTCAAACACTAAAAAACAGCACTAAATAAAAGCAAAAATCAAGGGTTAATTCCACACTTCAGAAACATATAATAACCCTAATCACCTTATCTTTTGCGAATAATAAAGTAAAGGGGGGGTGAAAGAATGGCAATGCAAACATTAAAATCAATTGACTATATGTCAGCACTAAAAGTTGGTGCGATATCAGGACTAGTATACGGAATACTCGTAGGCATAATGATGCTTGGATTTGCGAGCATGACATTAGCAATTCCAGGAGCAGAAATGGCTGGGGGAGCGCTAGGAATAGTTGGCTTTGTAATGGCAATAATAATGGGTGTAATAGGCGGCGCAATAGGCGGAATAGTAAGCGCAGGCGTATATAACATTATAATAGTAAAACTAACTGGCGGAATGAAAATCGAACTAGTTTAATTATAATTAAAGTAAAGGAAAGAAATTTCCTTTACTTTTTCTTTTTTTTAAAAACATACTTTATGCACAAAGACAATTATTTAAACTAAATACTGCTTAATCTATCATGGCAAAACAATACGACGAGAATTGTATCTTCTGTAAATTCATCCAAAAAAAGATTGATGTTGCAACCGTACTTGAAAACGAATACGTACTTGCTTTTCTTGACAATAGCCCCGCAGGAACGCTTACAGGACACACACTAGTAATTCCAAAAAAACACTTTGTTGAAATTGAAGATATTGAAGATAAATACATTAAGGAAATAGCACTCGCACTAAAAAAACTCGCCCCTGCAATAAAAAAAGTCAGCGGAGCAGAAGGAATTAATCTAATTCAAAACAATGGTAAAGCCGCAGGGCAATTTGTTATGCACGCACACTTTCATTTAATACCGCGCAAAGCTGGAGACGGAATAAGAATTGACCAAAATCGAAGAAATCCAGCCCCACTAGAACAAGTTGAAACCGCTAATGCAATAAAAGAAACACTACTTGAAAATAAACAAAACTAACTAAAAAATTTGAAGTTCGGAATTTATTTGAACTAGCGCCCTACAACGTTTGATTTTCGAACTCAATAAGTATTAATCAAACCCTGCGTGTAATAATAGAAGAGAGAAAAATGCCTGGCGAAGGAATTTGAAATCCTTTTTACTGGCAACCCCAACACTTTTTCTCAACATAGCTAGGCAAAACTTGCCAGAGCTCTTACGCCGGCACAGCGGCTAAGGAATAATTAAAATAGGACGCTAGAGTTGAAGTCTTATACACAGTGATTGGGATGGATTTAAACTTAGAAGAAATTGAAAAAGCAGAAGGCTCACCCTTTGTCGAACGATTCGAAGAATTCTATAACGCAGAATACAAAAAACAAATAGAAAAAATAGTAGAAGCATACCCTGAAAAAAAATCACTAGTAGTTGACTTTAAATCACTAGAAAAATTTGACCCAATACTTGCCGATGAACTACTTGACAACCCAGATGCAGTAATGGAAGCAGCGCACGCAGCAATACAAAATATTCACATACCAACTCTCACTACAGAAACATTCCAACCAAACGTAAGATTTTCGAATTTACCACGCGACAGGGAAATAGATATCAAAGACATCAGCGCAAAACACCTAAACAAAATGCTTTGCGTAGAAGGCGTACTAAGACAAATCACGAGCGTAATGCCAAAACTTACTATTGCAGTTTGGAAATGCAAAAGATGCGGAAACATTTACAAAGTGCCACAAGAAAAACAACAAGTAAAACCCCCAGGAATATGCGAATGCCACTCAAAAGACTTTGACTTACTTGAAGAAAAAAGCGCATTCATTGACTGGCAAAAAATCGAGATACAAGAACCATTAGAAAAACTAAAAGGAAACGAACAAGCAGAATACATTAAAGTACATGTAACTGAAGACTTGGTGAACAAAGTATCTGCAGGAGACAAAACCAAATTCGTTGGAGTCCTACGACTATTACCCCCTGATAAAGATAAGAAAAACATTTACGGAAAATACTTGGAATGCAGTTACTTAGAAGAAACCGCAAAAGAATTCATGGAAGTGGATGTTACCAAAGAAGAAGAAGAAGAAATTAAACGCTTATCAAAAAACCCTGATATTTACAAACTACTCGCACAAAGTGTAGCAACAGGAATTTATGGGCACAACGTAATAAAGGAAAGCATTGCACTCCAACTCTTTGGAGGAGTAACAAAACACTTACCGGGAGACCAAAAAATCAGAGGAAATATTCACATGTTACTAATTGGTGATCCTGGATGTGGAAAATCACAATTACTACAAGCAACAAATAACATTGCGCCAAAAAGTATTTACATCTCAGGAAAAACTACCTCGGGCGTAGGGCTCACAGCGAGTGCAGTTAAAGACGAATTTGGAGAAGGTGGATGGACACTAAAAGCGGGAGCGCTAGTACTATCATCCGGCGGAGTATGCATGGCAGATGAACTTGACAAAATGGATACTGAAGACCGAAGTGCACTACACGAAGCAATGGAACAAGGAATGATATCCGTTGCAAAAGCAGGAATAGTAACAAGATTCAAAGCGGATACTTCACTACTTGCCGCAGCGAACCCCAAAGACTCTCGCTTTGATCCCCACGAACCATTTTTAAGCCAAATTAATTTACCCGCATCACTAATCTCAAGATTTGATTTATTCTTCATGATGAGAGATATACTTGATAGAAAAAAAGACGAAGAAATATCAGGACACATACTAAAAACACACCAAAGCGGGGAAAAAATCGCGCAATCCAAACAAAAAGGAACCGTACTAAAAAAAGAAGAACAAGACGAAATCAGAAAAATCACCGAACCAGCAATACCCCAAGAACTATTTAGAAAATACGTTTCATTTGCAAGACAAAAATGTTACCCAGTAATGAGCCAAGATGCAATTGATGCAATATCAAAATTCTATGTAGAACTACGTGACCAAGGAAGACAACAAGGCGCATACCCCGCAACTGCAAGACAATTAGAAGGACTAGTAAGACTAGCTGAAGCAAGCGCACGCGTAAGACTATCCGACACAGTAGAAGTAAAAGACGCGGAAAAAGCAATATTTTTGGTAAAAGAATCGATGAAAGAAACACTAACTGACCCCGAAACAGGAAGAATAGATATTGATATTGTAACAACAGGCGTAACACAAGCAAAACAAAACGCAATCAGCACAATAATGAAAATAGTTAAAGAATCCATGGCTGCGGGAGTAGATATGGTTCCAATTGAAGAAGTAGTTGAAAAAGCAAAAGAACTAGGGATGGATGCTGAAAGAACAAACACAATAATTGATGAATTAGTAAACAAAGGAGAAATATACAAACCCCGCCACCACTTCGTAAAACCAGTACACAGGAATAGAGAATAAAAAATAGAAAAATAAAATTAAACTGCTTAAAGTTTTCTTCTCACAAATGCCCAAGTAAATTTAGTTTCGTTAATTGTTTCCAAAACCCGCCCAACAATTTCATAGCCCCTAGCTTTTAGAGTTCTAAATTGAGCCAGGTTTTTTTCGGGGCTTACTAAAACTTCGCCAAAAGCAACTTTATATCCTGCTTCCTTTGCACGATTACACATTTCATCTTCAAGAAAAGCTCTTTGACCGCCAGCTTTCTTATTAATTGCAATATGCCTAAAGTAAATCCCTTCCCCGCGTTCTATTTGAGCCAGAACTTTTTTACTAGCTTTTACTTTACTTATCCAAGTGGGCTTTCTTCTAACCCAACTACGAAAATCATAAGCAAGAAAATACCCATTAACTTTCTTACCTGCTTTTGAAACAAGAAGAAAAGCTTTTTTATCGCGAACAAGTCTTTGGAGTTCAACAGAGGAAAGCGCGTGTACAAGAAACCCTGTTTGCTGCACTTTTTTCCCAATTGCTGCACGTTTAGCTTCAAGCGCGTGATACGATTGAATAGATTTAATAGCTGAAACATCAGACTTACTCGCAATCACAATATTGTTCTTTGGCTGCATAAAAAAATTAGGCGCTTATTGAATTTAAATTTATGTCCATTTTAACTTGTTACCAAAATTATTTCAAAACCCATTCTTTAAAAGAACAAACTTCTTAATTTCTTTAGATTTTATGGCTAGAAAAGCAAAAAAGAAGAAAGCAACTACTGCAAACAAAAAAATCTCAAAAACAGAAAAACTACAAAAAGTTGCTACAAAAGAATCCAAAACACCAAACAAAGAAAACGAGAACTGGTTATCACCACGCGCAATAACGCTACTTGTAATAATATTTATAATAACCCAAGGAGCGGGATTATTTGTTGCACACTTACTATTCCTTGAAGGCGCACAAGTAGCACCCATTACGGACAATATTAATGATATTGAAAACGCGATTTACTTATTTGTTGTAATAATGGTCATGACTGCAATTATACTAATCGCGCTAAAACTAAGAAGAACAACAAAATTCCTCTGGTTCATTGAAGCACTAGCAATATTCTCAACATGCATAATTACATTTAGTGCACTACTACCAGCAGGAGATTTAATTGTGCTACTAATCACTGCACTAGTACTCTACATGAGATACTGGAAAAGAGAAAACATTCTCATAAGAGATATTGCAGGAATTATAGCAATAATTGGATCTGGCGCATATATTGGAATATCACTAGGAATATTTCCAGTACTTGCTTTTATTATTGCACTAGCAATCTATGACCTAATCGCCGTATTTTATACAAAACACATGGTTGAAATGGGAAAAGCAGTTACCAAAAGCAACTTTGCATTCACAATAGCAATGCCGACAAAAAAACACAGATTTGAACTAGGAAATGGAGACCTTGTAATACCGCTAATTGTTGCGGCAAGCATTCTTACAAACGGACCATTTATCAACAACTCACTAATTGCGGGATTATGCGCAATAGTAAGTTTTATTGGATTACTATTTAGCATTTACTCAGTTGGAAAATGGAAAAGACCAATGCCCGCACTACCTCCGCAAACACTACTAATGGTAATAGTAATAATTGCAGGACTCTTACTTGGCGCCTAAAAATAAATCTTTAAATAAACGCAAAACGTTAATCAATAATACCAAGAATAAACTTATCACAAATAGTATTGCTGAAGAAATTAAGGCAACTGCACCCACTAGGAAACCCCAAGTGAAGTACGGCGCAATTAAAGCAAATGAACCCGCTTAATAAGAAAATGAAATAATCCATTTTTTTAATTAGCCAAGGCAAATCAGAGAATAATTCAAGAGTACGCACAGCGCAAAAAACAAATAATTAAGCTAAATTCAACATAAATCTATTCTGCCCCTTGGCAAAAATAAGCCCGAAATTGCAGAACATAATCGCATATTAAAATGTTTTGCTTCGATGAATATTTGTAAGAAGGGGAATAAATGCAGAATTACGAAGAATTACTGGTTAAGGCATATCACAGCATACCGCAAAAAGCACTCTCTCATGAAAGATTTGATATTCCTCGCGCGGATTCATTCATACAAGGAACGAAAACAATTGTGAAGGGGTTTAATTTTTTAATAACAAACATGCGAAGAGACAAAAAGCATTTTTTGAAATGGCTAACAAAAGAAACAGCTGCGCCAATCGCAGAAGGGAACAATCAATTATTAATTAATGGTAAAATCGGCACAATACAATTAAACAAACTAATTGAAAGCTACTTTAACCAATTCGTACTATGTTCAGAATGCAAAAAACCTGACACTATTGTAGTAAACCAAAACGGAGTAAAAATGCTCAAATGCGAAGCATGCGGAGCAATAAAACCAGTTTCAGGACTTTGATTACAAAAAATAACAAATTAAAGATCAGTAAATTAAATTAACAAGAACTGAGAAAAAGTTAATTTTGATTAATTTAAATAAGCCTTATTTTTGATGTGATTTTATGTACGCAAAAAAACACGAAGCTGATTACAAAATAGTTCTTGCAATATGCGACAAAGAACACGTGGGCAAAACTTATGAAGAAGGAGAAATAGCATTCACCGCATCAGAAAGATTTTACAAAGGCGAAGAAATAACTGAAAAAGAAATGCTCGAAATGCTACTTGAAGCAGATTCTGCAAATTTATTTGGAAACAAGTGCGTAGAAATAGCAAAAAAACATGGATTAGTTAGTGAAAAAAGTATTTTAATAATAAAAGGAATCAAGCACGTGCAAATATGCCAAATGTAACAAAGCCTGTTTGAATTTGCGTTAAAACTTCAACAAACACATTGTGATAAACTAGCTTAATTTCACTCCCAAAGAGGTGTTTTTATATTTGACTATTGAACATTATATTATTACAGGGTGTGTATTATAGCTAACTTTAATTCACAAAAAAGAAAAAACACAATGTTTCGCAAAAAGCCATTCGGCCAACAATCAACAGAGCAAACCCCTGAATCAATAGAAGCGGGGTACACTAGAATGAGACTCCCAAACCATGATGATTTAGAACAATTCGCAGTAGTAACACAACTAATGGGAAGCAATCAAATAAAAGCCATAGGCGAAGACGGAGTAGAAAGACAATTTAGAATACCTGGAAAATTATTAAAAAAAGTTTGGATAAGAGAAAATGATATTATTGTAGTACAAGCTTGGGACTTTCAACCAACTAAAGGAAACGTAGTATGGAGATACCTTGGAAACCAAGTAGAGTGGCTAAGAAGAAGCGGAAAACTTGCAAAACTTGAAAGATTATAACAAAATTACAAACTTAAAATTTCAATCGCCAGTGTGTTGGAATATGAATCGAACATTTGATAAAAAAGTTCTTGTTGAATCTCATTACAAAACAGATGAAAAACTAGTTCTTAGGCAAAAATATAATCAATTTGCAAAACCAAAAACAGACCATGGCCCAACCATAATTAAAAAAATACTTTCCCTGAAGACTAACCGAATACTTGATGTTGGTTGCGGGCACGGAGACCTGTTGATTGAATTAAGAAAAAGCGGTTTTGGCGGAGAGCTTATTGGACTTGACTTATCAGAAGGAATACAAGAAAAAGGAAAAGCCAAGAACAAAAGAGAGAAACTTAACATAGATTTTGTTGTTGGGGATGCGGAAAATCTTCCATTTCAAAACAATACTTTTGATGTGATTTTGGCAAAACACATGCTTTATCACCTCCCAAACCCCCAGAAAGGAGTAGAAGAAATTTACCGATGCCTAAAAAAAGAAGGAACTTTAATTATCACATTAAACTCTAAAAATAACACTCCCTTACTCCATGAAATCGAACACAAAATATGCAAAAAATACGACCTAACATCAGAACACAACCAAGATATTGTAAATATGGAAACTGCGGACAAATACTTGACAAAGTTTTCAAATATTAAAAAGGAGTACAAAGAAGGAAAAATTAATAAACCCGAAATGTTTCCAGCAATATTTGAAAGCTTTCGAGATAATTACGAACCACAGCCAGATGATGCGCTATGGAATAAAATAATGGCCAATGTTAAAGAATTTGTAAAAGAAAAAAGTGAAGCAAACGGGATTTTTACTGAAACAAGAATAAGCGGAATTATCACTGCACAGAAGAATTAAAAGAACACTTTCTCAATATTTCTTATTATGGATGAACACACAACAAGAAAGCAGGACCACTTTGACAAACTGCACAAAGAAAAACGCCTCATAAAGGATGAACACACGCGAAGCGTATTTAACAAAGTATTTGATAAAGCAACAATTGCAGCAGTACACGAACTTGCAAGGAAAAAGTACTTTGAAGAACTTGAATTTGTAATATCCACTGGAAAAGAAGGAAATGTGTTTCGCGCAAAATCGGGTGAGAACTTCTACGCACTAAAAATATACAAAGTTGATACATCGGATTTTCGCCACATGCAGGATTATATTATAGGGGACGAAAGGTTTAAGGAAATTAGAAAAGACAAACTTGAAATAATCAAAATCTGGACAAGAAAAGAATTTCGAAACCTAGAAGATTTTACAAAAGCAAAAATAAGAGTACCACAACCCATCGCAACAAATCGAAACTGCTTACTAATGGAGTTTGTCGGAAACAATGGTGAAGCTGCACCAAGAGCAAAAGAAATACCATTTGAAAACCCGCAAGAGAAATACGAACTAATTGTTGAATACATGGCGAAAATGATTAATGCGAGATTAGTACATTCGGATTTAAGCGAATACAATATTTTAAACAACCAAGAAGAACTAGTCATAATTGATGTAGGCCAAGCAGTAACTACAATGCACCCAAACGCAAAAGAATTCTTTGTTAGAGACGTACTAAATATGAGCAAATGGTTCGCAAAGAACGGAATTAAAACTGACTATGATATAATGTACCTCGCAATCAAAGAACTTAGTGCAAAATTAAAAAATATAAAAGCAACTAAAAAACGCATTTAACTAAAACTACAAATGACATCCACCCCCCCTAAAGGGAGGTATCCGGTTTTTTTTATGAAACAAAATCGGCGAGACTCTTTTGGGCGGATTGTTTTTTTACATACTCGATGACCGTTTCTTTATCTACATCGCCGACTGTTCTGCCTGATTTCCCCACACTCCAAAAATGTCGTTTTGGATAACGCAGCAACAATTTTGGTTATTCCAGGAACAACTTGTAAGCTGTTCCCCCTTTGAGCAGGTTCAACGCTTTTGACTGACTCATCGTTGGCGGACAACTTACCGCCGCATGCACATGGTCAGGCATGACTGCCAATTCAACGAAATGAATTCCGTGCCTTGTACCCACATCAACAATCGCTTGTTTCACAGCAAGTGCATACTTTTCCTTCCGCATCATTTTATATCGCAATTTCGTTTGCCAAACCAAATGAAAAATAGTTTGATAAACTCCATGCTGATAGCTATACATACTCATCTGATACAACTCCTGCCAGAGCAAAACGCTGGCAGGAATATCAGACCTCAAAAAATAGAAAAAGAGCGACCTAAAGGTCGAGGTATTCTACCACCTGCGTGGAATAATAAAATTAATTAAGCGGAATAAAAATACCCCCCTTTACTATCTTAAAATTAGTTGGCCTTAAAGTAGAATGATCTTGATTCATTGAAATAACCCCACTAACCCCATCATAATTAGTTACATTTAGACCTGAGTTTGCCACTTTTTGATTAAATAAAAAAGGTCACCTGCTTCATTATTAT
>JBAXCL010000028.1:0-9959 GCA_037141515.1 archaeon | reverse complement strand
GTGTCCTGAAGTTGGGACTGTTAGCCAGGGCAAAACAATTGAAGACGCTGTAATAAATTTAAAAGAAGCCACTGAACTTTATTTAGAAGAATTTCCAGTAAAGAAGAAAGTTAATTCTATTTTGACTACCTTTGAGGTGGCAAAAGTTGCATACGCTTAAAATGATTTCTGGAAAAGAATGTGTAAAAATTCTTTGTAACAAGTTTGGTTTTGATGTGATAAGGCAAAAAGGCAGTCACATAATACTAAGAAGCTCTGCTGATCCAAGTATTGGAACCGTTGTCCCAAACCATCCTGAAATGAAAATAGGAACACTGAAAGGAATACTTGAGTTAGCAAAAGTAAGTGAAAAAGAATTTACAGAATGTTTGTGATTAGATGAAATGTAAAACACATAAAGAATCGAAGAAATCTGAAAAACCTTCCGACATCTGCAACACGAGAATAGACCCGCGTGCAAGTCTGGGAGGGGGGATTTTTATCTTTACGCCGGCAAAATACTCAACAAACCTTTAAATACTTATTCTACTTATTTAAGTATAAGGTGGTTTTGTGGCTAATATGACTATGGCAATCCCTGATGTGATGCATGCAAAAATGAAAAAATATTCTGATGTAAAATGGACTGAAGTAGCAAGAGAAGCTTTTTTAAAAAAATTAACTCTTTTAGAAACAGAGAAAGCCCCGTTGAGACTTTCGGCATATAAGCGCTGGGCAGAAGAAGGAGAGGAAGCACATGAGCTCTTTAAATTTTGAACCTGGGGAAATAGTAGTAGCACAAATCCTTTACTCTGAACAAATAGGAATCAAAACAAGGCCAGCTTTAGTCATAAGCAACACAAAGTATAATAGAGATTCTGAAGATGTAATACTTCTCAAAATAACATCCAAATCAAAGCAAACTAAATATGATATTGGGCTAACTAATTCTGATTTAGTAAATGGGGAACTAGCAAAAGAAAGCATGATAATGGCTGATAATCTAGTAACAACCTACAAAGAAATGATAACAACAAAAATAGGGAAAATATCAAAAGAAAAACTAAATCAAGTTAAAGAAAAACTAGCCGAATTATTTGAAATAAAGAAGGGGTAAATTAATTTTATGAAATCGAAAAAATCTTCTGAAATGCTAAACACGAGAATCACCCGAGACATTCTGGGGGGGATTACACTTCTTTAATTAACCCCACAAGTTAAGTATTTAAATCTTTTGTGGGGTTAACTTATTATGGTTTATTTTACTGAAAAAAAGATTAAAGGTAAGAAATATTTGTATGCTGTACAATCTATTAGACTTCGTGATGGCAAGGTAACAAAGATTTCAAAACTAGTACAAAACAAAATACTTGCTCCAGAATTAAAAGACTATTTTAATGAAAAGGAAAAAGCGCTTTTTGGCAAAGAGTCAATTGTTTTTTATAAAACTGATTCAATTTTTACTAAAGAGCAAATATTAAAGATTGAGGCTACAAGACAGGAATATAAAAATATTTTGCGCAAATTAACAAAAGCTCAATTAAAAGATTTGTTTGACAGATTCACTTCAAATTTTACTTATGAATCAAATGCGATTGAAGGAAACTCTTTAACACTTAAAGACGTTGCAATGGTTTTGTTTGAAGACAAAGTTATTGCGGGAAAAGAGTTAAGAGAAATATATGAAACAAGAAACTCAAGAGAAGTAGTTGAATTAATCCTGAAAAATAAGTTTAAACCAAATGAACAAGATATTATCAAAATGCATAAATTGCTTGTAAAGGATATGGGAATACAAACAGGGTACAAACAAATTCCAAATTATTTAGTTGGGCGAAAAATTGGGACTACTCCTCCAGAAGAGGTTGAAAAAGAGATGAATAATTTGATTGCTTGGTTGGAAAAGGAGAAATCAACGCATCCAATACAAAAAGCAGCTTTGTTACATGGTAAATTTGAAAAGATTCATCCATTTGATGACGGTAACGGCAGAGTGGGAAGATTTTTGATAAATGTTCTTTTGATTAACGGGGGTTATGCACCACTAATAATAAGAAAAAGTCAAAGAATCGCATATATGAAAGCCCTTGAAGATTTTGATAATGGTTATACAAAGAACCTAGAAAGATTTTTGCTTGACAAATACAAAAATACATTTAAAAATTTTTTCCAGATTTATGCAAAATATTTAAAGTGACAAAAATGGAAAGTAAAAATAATTTGGTTGAACGCGTTACTTCTGTGGAAGTCCCCGTGTGCAAGTCTCGCGAGGGGGGATTACACTTCAGCAAAGCGAAAGACGTCCGAATAGCGAGCTAACCATTTTTTATATTTCAAAATACCTTTTATTTCGGGAATTGATTTGAATGAAAGGTCGGCGACGCAGGTTAAGAAATTTTGAAAAAAAAGCAGAATCGTTTGTGGGTGCAATAAGCAAAGGCCACGATTTTCGTGAAACCACAATGGATGACCGTCAAGTTAAAGTGGGCATGAAACAGCATAAACGACTAATCTTGAAACGCATGGGGCATTACCAGGCACTGGTAGTGCCAATGAAATCGTTTATTCAAAGGTTAGAAAAAAACCCGGCAAAATTTTTTACGCTTGTTGAGCTTGGGTATAGCAAAAAATTTATGATTCAAGAATATCGGGATAGGCCAACTGTCGGAATGCTTTTTCAATTCTTTGAGAAACGATTTTTAAAAAAAAGTGAACGAACTACGCAGGACGAGTGGGAAATTGAAGAAGCGTTAAAGTGTAAACGCCTTGTTAATCAGTATAAGAAAATATCTCCGGGGCTTGTAAAAAATGCTTTTGAAGAGTTATCCATGCGGGCTCATGAATATGGGTCTCCGCTTTATAATTTTCCAATAACACGCACGAGTGTTCTGGTATTGGGTTTCAATAGAAATGGGACATTAAGGTTAGCGCTAATGGATTATTAGGAGATGCTTTGAATGAACGGTAAGGTAAGTAAAGAAACAAGCAACAAACTACCAACCACAAACTCAACTCCTCCGCGTGCAATTCTGGAGGGGGAATTACACTTCTTTTTTGACTCTTGCCAAGCTTAAGCGAAGCATTTTAATGGCATATTAATATGGTATTAATGTGATGTTATGCCTACTGCAATTGTTCAACTAAGTAATGAAGCGAATCATGTGATTAATATTGTTAAAGCAAAGTATGATTTGAAGGATAAGAGTGAAGCCATTAATGCATTAGTTCTGGAATATGCTGAAGAGGTTTTGGAACCAGAACTTAAGCCAGAGTATATTGAAAAACTAAAGACTTTCAAAGATGAAAAAACTACCAAGGTGTCTAATTTAGATAAATATTTCAACGAGTTAAGAAGGCGATAAAATGCCTTACTCACTGGAACTTAGAAAACACGTTGAAAAAGAATTTGAACGTATTGCCAAAAAATCTCCAGTTGAAGAAGAAGCAATTAAGAAAAAGCTTGCTGAAATTCTTGAAAATCCGCGCAGATTTAAACCACTAAAGAAACCAATGCAAGGTTGGTGGCGAGTTCACATACTGAAGTCATTTGTCTTAATTTATTCAATTGATGAAGCTAGAAAAACTGTAATTATAGAAGATTACGCCCACCATGACAATGCATATGGGTGATTAAGATGAAATGTAAAACACATAAAGAAACGAAGAAATCTTCTGATACGCTAAATGCGAGAATTACTCTCTGTGCAAGTCTGGGGGGATTTTTTTCAAAAATTCAAGAAAGCTCTATTTATTTGCTTTTAAACAATTTTTTAAGATGGTATAAAATGACAAAAAAGAGAATATTGTGTTTTGGTGATTCCAATACTTGGGGGTATGTCCCTTGTACTGATCATGAAAGATTTTCCGAGGATGTGCGATTCCCAAAAGTTTTGCAGAAATTACTTGGAGATAAATTTGAAATTATTGAAGAAGGACTAAATAGTAGAACTTTAGTAAATGAAGACAAAAGATTGGAAAAAGAGGGCAGAAATGGCAGTCAATATTTGATTCCCTCTTTAGATTCTCACGATCCATTAGACCTGGTAATATTAATGCTTGGAACTAATGAACTTAAACATAAATTTCAAAATTCTCCTGAAGAAATCGGAAATCTTTTGAATAAATATTTCGTCAAAGTTATTCTTAATAGAAAATCACAGTTTAGGCGTACATTTCCTCAATTATTAATAATTTCTTTGCCTATTTTAAATGAACAAACAGATTATGCCTCACAAAGATATGTTGGCGGGAATAAAAAATCTAAAAAACTTGGAGAAATTTATTCTGGAATTGCCAAAAAGAATAAGTGTAATTTTGTTAGTGCAAGCGAACTAACTGTTGGTGGTGATGGTGTTCATCTTACTAAAGAGAGTCACATAAAACTTGCAAAAAAACTAAGTGAAAAAATAAAATCAATAAAATTGTAACTGCGGTATTCTGCCTAGGGGGGATTAGTACTTGGGTGCCAGTTCTGCTGGTACAATTAAGCCTTTCCAATTTTCCACAAATAATTAGCGTATGCCCTTAATCCGTTTGAAAGGTTCTTTGATTTGATTTGAACAAAAATCTCATCCAATGCTATTGATATGAGTGTTTTGTCTTTGTAAACAATAAACACGAATGGCGTAAATAGCTCTGGCGGTAAATATCGTATTTTCGTCAAAGTAACTTTCCCAAGCTTTTCTCCAATGTTTCGTGCAAGAGTATTAACAATTATTTTGCATTTAATTTTTTTTCGTGCTCTTTTTGCATGGAATTTTTGTACGAAGCGCTCAAATGGTTCTGGAAACTCTGATATTCCCATGACAATATATTCGTCGCCTTCTTTTAACTCGCTAAAAATATCATCAAATGCAGTTGCTGCCCCCTTCATTCCTTTGAATACTTGGGTTTGTGAGCCAATTCCATTTGCTACTCTTTTGAGTTCAAGTGAAGGAATTAATTCTTCAAGTTCTTTTTTTTGCTTTTCTAAGTGTGTTTCCTTTTCTTGCACATAATCAAGTATTCGCTTTGGCGGGGCCGCCTCAAAATACTTTGTGTTTGCCTTCACCACTTCAGAAACAAGCCCTTTTTGGATGAGCTTTTCCAAAAGTTCGTATATTTTTGAAGAAGCTACCCCTGATTTATTCACTATTGGACCTTTGCTTGAGCTTCCCAGTTCAAGTAATGCAAAATAGACTTTTATTTCGCTACGAGTGAGCCCTATGCTTTCCAAAAGTTCTGTTTCCATATATTGGTTGTGTTTGCTTGAGTTTATAATCCGTATTATAAGTCCCCCCTAAGGGGTTCCCAATCTATATAGGCGGCTTCTATTACTATTACTATTATGAGGGCACAGCATTGCAAGTATTGCGATTACCACTGGATTTCCCGCAAAGAACTGCCGGTGAGCTGTCCAAGATGCAAAAAAAGATTTGATTATCCAAAGGGGGGTAAAAAATGAAAAAAATATGGGGTGTAATAGGAGTGCTTGTGATAGCGCTCCTCGTTTTTGGCTGCACGCAAGCAAATAATTCTCAAACAAATCAAGAGAAGCTTCTGGTAGGGTATCTTCCATTAGATGATCACATGACTCTAATGGTTGCCGATGCCAATCACCTTTTTGGGAACACAGTTGTAGAGCCAGTGAAGTTTAGTGATTGGGCTTCCTTATCTGAAGCACTCTCGTCAGGCAAAATTGATGGGGCTCATATCCTCAATACTTTAGCAGTAAAGATGGAAACAAATGGTTTTCAAGGCCAAACAGTAGTGCTCTCCCATAGGGGTCTAATTGATTTAGTGGCAAATAAGGAAATCAATTCGGTGGACGATTTGAAAGGAAAGGTAATTGCGGTTCCTTCTCACTTCTCTTCGCACTATTTCATGCTTTACCATTACCTATCAGAGAACGGTTTTGACATGAAAAAAGATGTGACTATAATTGATGTTGCGCCGCCAGACTTTGTGGCAACACTTGCTTCGGGCAAAATCCAGGCTTTTGTAGGCTCACAACCCTTCCCGACTCTGGCAGAATCAAAGGGTGTTGGAAAAGTATTGGTCCCTTGGAGCGAGATGGAAGTAAAAGGCTTGAACGGTTTGGATTGTGTTGTTGTCTTTAATAAGCAGACCATTGATGAAAAACCTGCCGCAGTGCAAGACTACGTGAAAGGAATAATACAAGCGGGCCAGTTTATTGAATCTAATCCAGCCGAAGCAGCTAAACTTGCTTCACCATATCTGCTCAACTTGGACCCAAAACTCATAGAAGACTCAATACAAGAAAAAGAAGGAGTGCGATACTTTGGAGATTTATATCCAAGAGCCTCTGAGTATGAACACCTGCAAGAGTATATGGTGAACGTTGGAGCAATAAAGAAACCAATAGATGTGAACAGCTTCGTCAATGATTCCTTTGCTGAATATGCATATGCACAATTGGGGCTCGCACTAAAAAAGTAGTACAAGATGGAGGTGGGATAAATGAAACAAATGACATGGATTAAAAAAATTGCTTTACCTGCAGTAGTAATTTTTGCAGTATTGCTCCTATGGCAACTTGCACTCCTTATTGGAGTATTCCAGTCCTCGTTCATGCCCTCGCCTGTGCAGGTCTTACTTGGAATTGCAGAGCTTATACAAAAGGGCGATCTTCTTGACAATGTGTTCGCAAGCCTTTTTCGTGTGTTTGTTGGTTTTGCGCTTGCGGCACTTATTGCAATTCCCGCAGGATTGCTTTTTGGGGCATACGCAATTGTAAAGGATTCATTCAATCCCCTCGTCCAAATTCTTCGCACGATTTCACCCATCGCATGGATTCCGCTTGCAATCCTTTGGTTTGGAATAGGCGATACTCCAGCAATTTTCATTATCTTCATCACAGCGTTCTTTCCGCTTTTTATTGCAGTTTATTCAGGAGTTAAGCAAGTTGACCCAGTGTTGATAAAAGCAGCCAGGAATTTGGGCGCAGAGGGACGCACTTTGATTCGCAAGGTACTCTTTCCTGCAGCGCTGCCACACATCGTGGCAGGTTTGAGAATATCCTTGGGAATTTCATGGGTTATTATCGTTGCAGCCGAGATGGTAGGCATGCGCTCAGGACTCGGCTACCTAATCCTTGACTCAAGAAACTTTCTACGAATTGATTTGGTTATTGGAGTTATGATAGTAATCGGTTTGATTGGCTTATGCATGGACGCAGTGCTCACTTATTTTGAGCACTCCGTAAAGAGACGCTGGGCGTTTAATGCTTCAATGGAGGGATACTAATGCAAATCGTTGTTGACAAGGTCAAGAAAGAATACGTAAATGGACACGGCAGCACACTTGCACTTAACGGCGTAAGCTTTGAAGTCAAAAAAGGCGAGTTCTTTTGTATTCTTGGTCCCAGTGGCTGTGGAAAAACCACCCTGCTTAACCTCCTAGCCGGATTT
Source organism: archaeon (assembly GCA_037141515.1). GTDB lineage: Archaea > Iainarchaeota > Iainarchaeia > Iainarchaeales > JAAZKV01 > JAAZKV01. The sequence goes on along the minus strand of JBAXCL010000028.1, from coordinate 2,571 downwards.
GATAATCCTTCTGCTGGAACAATACACATTGATGGCAAAGTAGTTCTAAAGCCGCACAAGGAATACGTCACCGTCTTTCAAGAGCACTCCCTTTTTCCTTGGCTAAACTCTTTTGAAAACGTTTCTTTTGGACTTGAGTTAAATGGAAAAGACAAAGCAGAGTGTGTTACAGTTGCGGCAAAGTGCCTCAAACAAGTCCACTTAGAGGACTGCGAAAAACTCTTTCCTTGCGAGCTTTCCGGCGGAATGAAACAACGCCTCCAACTTGCACGCACACTTGCAGTCAAGCCAAAAATAATCTTTATGGACGAACCCTTTGCTGCACTTGACCCGCTAATGAAAGAAGAACTCCAAAATGAAATTCTACGCATCTGGCGAGAGGAAAAACTCACCATAGTTCTTGTTACCCACGACATTTCCTCAGCAATCATGCTTGCGGATAGAATCGCTGTCATGTCAAAATCCGGCACCATTAAGGAAATTATAGAAATAAAACTAGCCCGACCACGTGATAAGCTTACTATGCAAATAGGAAAACTGGAAAAACAAATCTATGAAGTGATGGCTTCTAAATAGTAAGAAAAACCCAAGCTCCTCTGGAACGGCGATGGCTATCAAACTCGATGAAGGGGGATTACATTCATTCTTGCAATTATCACTACTTTTGTTTTGTCTTGGTAGTAGTAAGTTACAACTACCTTTTAAAATTAATCGGTAGTAGTAACTATTTATGGCTAATGTTGTTAAAAGAATTATTAAAGGGCAACAATACTTTTATTTGGTAAAAAACATTAAGCTTGGTAAGAAGGTAAAAACTTTTTCTATTTATATGGGCAAATTGGAGCCGACAGCAAAAGTGATTAAAGTAAAAGAAATTGATTTAGCTAAGAAGATTGAAGCTTTTTTGTATAAATCATTTGGGCAAGCTTTGGAGAAATACACAGCCTCTTTTCTCACAAGCAAACAACTCTTGGAAATCGAGATTGCAAAAAAAAGATTTTTCGACCGTATAAAGAAACTAAACGTTTCGCAAAAAGAGGCATTTAACAAGAAACAAGTAATTGACTTTGTTTATACGACGCTCCGTACAGAAGGAGTCGATGTTAACTCTTCTGATGTTGAAACAGCTTTTAAAATCCTCCGCAAAAAAAGGGGGGAATCAACACTTAATGAGAAAGTAATAATATCAAGCTTGATGATCAGTGGTTACAATCTTCTTTCAAACATAAAAATTACAAAATCTGATTTGCTAAAACTTCACGGGATAGTAATGTCTTACTTTGAAGGAAAAAGCCCCGGACAAATGCGAGATGATCAAAGAGTAATAATGCGATTTAATCCAAAATTAATGACAGAAGAAGAAATAAAATACAGGCCACCGTCTCCCTTAATGGTTGAGAAAGAGTTTGATAAATTTTTTGAATGGTTTGAGCAAAACAAAAATATTCACCCTTTGGAATTGGCTGCATTAGTTCATTTGAAGCTTTATTTAGTCCACCCGTTTAAAGACGGCAATAAAAGAATGTGCCGCTTAATTTTTAACAAAATCCTTCAAGATGCGGGTTATCCGATGCTAAATATACCTAAGGAAACAACTGAGTACTTTGAAAGGTTGGTAAAGTCTGTTGAAGAAAAAAATGAAAAGTATTTTGTTCAATTCTGTTATAAAATATTTATAAAACAAGTAAAAAGTAAAGGTTTGCATGGTTGACAATGCTTGTTAGTCTAATGGGGATTTAGATGAAATGTAAATTACATAAAGAATCGAAGAAATCTGAAAAACCTTTCGACATCTGTAACACGAGAATAAACCCGAAGAGTATGGCGGGGATTTGTTTTTTTTACTTCTTTATCGGTATTGACCATAGAAAACTTTATATATCATTATGATATACGATATTATTGGTGGTTTTGTGAATAGAACTTTGGTTGGATTGCAAGGTCCGCAAGAATTAATACTGGAAAAAGTTGTTCAACTTGGAATATATAAGACAAAGAGTGAAGCTATTCGAAGCGCAGTAAATGAAATGGGAAAAGAACATAAATTATTCAAAGATGCGCAAGCGCTTGAAGATGAATTGGTTGCCCGAAAAATGATTCAAATAGATGCTGAAATAAAGCAAGGAAAAAGAAAAGTTTTAAGTGAAAAAGAAGTGAAAAAACAATACGGCTTTGAGTGAGTAAAATGTATGAAATTGCTTACTCTGAAGGCTGGGATGAATACTTCAAAAAAATGAACCAAGCTGTGCAAAGAAAAATATGGAAAAAGATTCAACAGTTAAAAGAGCTTGAAGGGATAAGGCATCTAAAAAAAGGATTGCCTTATTTTGTTGTAGAAGTTGGGCAATATAGGATTTGTTTCAAACAAGAAAATAATATTAGGCGAATTGACTTTGCTGGAAGTCACAAACAATATGAAAAATGGTATTTGAGTTTGATGAAATGAATCGAAAAAATCCTCTAAAATGCTAAACACGAGAATCAAATCCAAAATTTTTGGGTGGGGGATGTCCTTTTCAAATTTTCCTGATTCTAAATTAAAAGCAAGTTAGAATTAAGTTAATCCTTTAG
>JBAXCL010000027.1:0-10042 GCA_037141515.1 archaeon | reverse complement strand
GGTTAGTAGTGTCTTTGCTTTTTGAACATCAGCAAGTACTTCTTTTTCAGCATTGCTGGTTTTTTTAATTAATATTTCAACTACTTTTTGAACATCAGCTTCGATTATTTTAGCATCTTCTTTAGCTTTTTCAATAAGTTTTTTCTTGTCGCTATTAAATATATCAGAAAATATTTGTTTAGTTCGTTTGCTTGGTTGAGAGATTTGATTTTCAGATAATTTTAAATTTTCCCCCGCGGGGTTCAAAATGTTTGTGGGGATAATATTTCTTGGCTTTGCCTTTTGTGGGGGATTTATTGTATCTTTTTCCAAGTGAATGTTTTTTGGTTTGTTTGCCATGTTGTTCCAACCCTTTGTTTAATTGACTCTAAATTGAAAATATAACCAATTCCCGCTTTTTTAACTTATCCTTTAATCCCAAAAGCGCTCATTTCATTTATTACAAGGCCATTCTGGTCTATTCCTACATCTAGGTAAGGGTCATTAAAAGTCAATGTTTCTTTTATGGATACTTGGGTTGTTATAGTGGTTATTGAAAGCATTTGGGCGTTGTAATCAAAGCTTACTTCTGAAGCCGCAGGTGTGTTAAAGTCAACTTTTCCAGTCTTGTTTAAGTCAACTGTGCCATTAAAAGAGTAGATTATTGTTCCTCCGCTGTTTCTTGCAGTTATTGATAGTGTTAATGGGGCGCAACCTGTGCCGCAACTGGGTAAAGTGTTTGTGTCTAAAATAACTGTGCTTGATGCTATGTTTAAATCAAATTTAGCAGAAGCAAATTTTTGGCTAGAGTAATTTATGTAAATAATAGTGTTTGTGCCAAATCCGCTGGTTTGGCTGTGAGAGATATTAAGGTTCTTATCGTACAAGAATATTTTTCCCGCATCAATATTTTCTGGCAAAAAGTTTGGGTTTTGCGGGAAATTTTTGTAAAAGAAACTCTTTATTTTTAGAAGGTTTTGAGAAATTTTGTTTTTTGCATTAGGTAGGGGAATTGTTTCTGCGTAGGTAAATTTGTTCCCATCTATTTGCCAAGTTATTCCGGAGTTGGCGTAAGCGTTTCTAATTTCATCTGTTAGGTTTTGTTTTACAAAATAATTTCTCTCGCTTGCGAGTGCTAGTGCGGTCGCGTTTTCTTCCAAATTTCTTGATTTTTGAAGGTTTGTGGACGCAAGTATTAATAGCCCTGCGAGGAATAGTGCGGTTAGTGTAATGAACACTCCTTTTTGGTTTAGCCGCGGTGTTTTTACATAATTATTTTTGTTTCGCATTATCTCACCCACAAAGTTAGTTTTGCTGAGTTAAAGCTGTTTATGTCATTGTTGCCGTATATCGAAAATATTTTTTGTGATTCTGCATAAGATGTCGTATTTATGTCAGTGGTTTGGTTTCCGTAAGTATAAGTTGAATTTAGGTCAAATCGTCCGTTTGGCAAATAGTTATCGATTTCAAGTAAGTAGTCATAATTTGTAGGGGTGTTTGTTGAAAAGAATCCTGTTATTATGCCGTCATTAAGGGTTTGAAGTTTTCCCAGTTTTATTGATGCTAAAAGTAAATCGTCTGCGAGTTGTTTTTGGGCAATTTTTTGGCTTCCAAATTCGTAGCCATTTGTTGAATTTAATGAAACAAAAACAATTGCGCCCGCTATTAGGATTACTGCAACTATTGCGTCGAACGAAAATGAAAATCCTTTTTCTCTCATAAAATTCACTATTTCCAAGTTACATATTTTTATATTGCATTTTGTTTCATCTATTTAATCTAATATTTCATAAAAAATCATTAAACTCGGTTTATTTTTCATACACCACAAAAATTATCTTTTCAGCAGTATTATTTAGTGTTGCAACTCTTTGTAAGGCTACTGCTTGGTTGTTGGCTGTGGTTCCTTTTTCTAAAATTGTGGAGTTAGTGTCAAATATTTTTATATGGAACTCGAATTTTGAAAGGTTTAGACTCGTTTTTAGATTATTATAATCTGCAGAGTTAAAGCAATTAACTTTTTCTTGTGAGAGTGTTCGAGTCTCGTTCACTATCCCTCCGTTTAGGCAGTTTTGGTCGTTTAGAATAAAATTAAGTGCGTTAGTTGCTGCTAAATGCATTTCTTGTAAGTTAAACTGGTCAGTAATTGCTGATTTTTGGTTGTTGTATACTGAAAAGCTCGCCGCGATTATCAACAAAAATATTACTGATGCGGCTATGATGTCGTAACTTAACAACTGGCCTTTTTGGTTCAAACAAAATTGGTTTGGTACCTCGTTGTTTGTAGTTGCCCATTTTGTGACATGAAGGGCCTGTCGAATGCCTGCGTGTTTTCCGCAGTTCGGTTCTTCATTCAAACGAATTTCTTTAGGTTTTGTTTTATTGTGCAATTAGATAACCTCCTAAGTAGGTGTAACTAATGTTTGCGTCTCCTTTTTTGAGAGTGGTTTGAAGGTTTGTATCAATTGTTTCGCAGTACGTGCCGTTAAATGGAATAAGCGGGTCGTAGTTAATGTATATTGTGTCGTGGGATACGAACGTGTTGTAATCAATGCTTCCGTTCCAAGTAATTTTGCTGTTTTTTGTTTCAAAAAATGCTTGGGATAGATAAAAACAGACGTTTTTTTCGCCCAGTGCATCGCTTTCGTTATTTTGGTAATTAGTTTCTAAAAATACAAATGATGATATTGCAAGGAATGCTATTATGAATAGCCCAAATCCCACCATGACTTCCATTGTTACTTGTCCGTAATTATTCATAATTAAACCTTCACTTTTTAAAAACTGCTAATTTAATAAAAATAATTTTTCTTATGCGCCTTGGGTATAAAGGCACCAGCTTCCTGCGTTTATGGTCGCAGTTGCTGATGAGTTTGATGTTTGGTACATTGGGGCGAGTGTTCCAGAATTCAAATTATCAATGCTTCCCATGATTTCATATTCATAATTTAGTGCGCCTTGTGAAGTAGTATTTGCTTGGTATGAATCCGACGCAGTAACATTTGTTGTAGTAATTGCAGAGGTTGATGTCCACCCGATAATTTTTGCTGAGAAGTATGTCGGGCTTGTTGGTGTCCGCATGGCTAACTGAATTCCTCTATTTGTCGCGTTTATTGATGCGATTAGGCGACAATGAAAGCCATAGTGTTTGTTTGCTGCCAGGGAAATATTCAATTCAGTCATGCTTGTTGGTGAGTTTGATGTTGATTGATTTGCGGTTGTTGTTTTTATTATAGAACTTGTTCCGATTGGATTGTATCTTGCGTCGTACCATGCGTTGATATCCGTTTTTACTGGGTAAGTTGCTTTGAGATTTGCATCAAATGTGCTCCAAGAAATTTGCCAATTAGTATCTGTGCCAGAACTGCCTACGGTTATGCAGTTGAAGTTTGTATCGGTTAGTTGGCTTATCACTTTTCCGTTTGGGCATGCTGTTGGGTAGTTTTGTAATCTTATCCAGTTGATGTCTGCGTTTAATAGAGTGTACTTTTTCCAGTTTGTGTCGCTTTGTGTTTGAGTGTAGTATCTTAAGTCGTGGGTATGCAAAGTATTTTCTCCATTTAGTTGGTATTGTGCTTTAACATTTGCGTCAAATACCGGCCAACAGGTTTGCCAATTTGTATCAGGGCCTGAAAAACTACAGCTTAAAACATATCCTGGCCCAAGCGCTTCGCTTCCAATCGAATAAAAACTTGGTGCGCCAAAATTTCCTGGAGAATTTTGATTATTGTAATTAGTTGCAATCCAGTCTGCGCTTCTTGGGGTGCTGGACATGCGGACTTCTTCGATTACTCCGTTAATGAATCTATAAGGGGTATTAGTTGGATCAAGTTGATTGCCTATAGTAAAGTGAGAAGTTGGTGTGTTTGGGGTTGCGGTGCTTGTGCCTGTTGTTTGTACTCCGTTTACATAGAAACGCACGGTGCCTGAACTTCTAACCATTGCAATATCGTACCATGTGTTGGTTGAATTAAAAGTATAATTACTATCTATCCACGCAATAACTCCGTATAATCCTTGTAATTTGCTTCCCATATTTGCATTATTTGCGGCGCCTATTCCAAATCCATAACCTCCTGAATCATTTCCGTTATATATTGCGAAACCGTTTATGGGTAGTGTGCTTGGGTTTAACCACGCTTCAAGTGTCCAATTATCTATTGCAGTACTTGGAGTAGTTGTCATATTTGCATATCTGGTTCCAGTTGAGTTTAGCGCGTTAGTCATTTTTCCAACTACTATAGTGGCGGTTGGATTTGTAATATTTGCAAAAGAGTTTATTGTCCCGTTTGTTGCAGTGTGTGTTGTGTGGGTGAATGAATCCCCGCTACTATAAATCTTTTTGTTTACAGTTGCATTGTTAGTAATTATAATGTTGTTGAGATATGCTGTTTTTGTTGATGTGGTGTCGTTTTCGCAGGCAATATCATATGTGTTAATTATCTTTCCCACAAAGCCTGCAGGAATTGATATTGTTCTGTGATACCATTTGTTTAATGCAAGTGCGCTCAAATCCGAAGTTGGGTTTGCTAATAAACCATTTTGATCAACTGCTCCTGATGCGCGTAACGTACCGCCGGTAGTAGTATTAAAATCAACTGCAATATTATCTATCGCCGATGTCCAGTAAATATCATATTCGAGTGTATCGCCGCTAACAATATTATAATCCGTAACGTTGTTCAAATCTTCATACAAATAACTATTTGCAGATGCAGTCATATTATATGCGGCTTTCAAAACTGAGTTGCCTGTTAATGTGCCATTATCTGAATTCGCTGTGCTGTCTTTGTATTCTCCAGATACTCCTGAGCCGGTTTCGTTTAAGTGCCAAACTCCTTTGAAATAATTATTTCCATTATCATCCCATACTGCGTTTTTATTTTCCATGCTGGTTATGACATTAGCATCGTAAGCAATATAGAAATTGGCGTCTGTTGTGTGGGACACTTTTGGAATTTTTACCCATGCTACAAAAATCCCGTTATTTGAATCGTATGATTCAACTTCGTGGGCAAGTTGAGTGTTTAGATTAATGTCTGAATAAAATGTAATATCATAACCATTAGTTGATTGAATGTGTCCGCCTGAATTAATATTCTTTAGGGTTGTGTCTGATAGACTTACAAGGACTGGAAAATAGTTTTGATCAGTGTTATTAATTGTGCCTACTTTTGTGTGATCAATTGTAATTGTTCTTTTGTACACAAAAGATGGGGTGGCATAGGCTATGCTTATTCCAAACAATATTATTAGAAATAAAGCGATTAATTTTTTTTTATGAAACATACACTTCACTATGCCCCTTGAGTGTATTCACACCAGCTACCTGCTTTTATGGTTACATTTGATGCGTTTTCTGATTTGAATCTTGGTGCCAGTGTCCCTGAGTTTACATTATCAATTGCGCCTGATATTTCATAGACGTAGTTTAGTGCGCCTTGGGAATTTGTATTTGCTTGGTATGAATCAGATGCGGTTACAATTGAGTAAGCCAATACTGTTGTTGACGTCCATCCGACTATTTTAGCAGAAAAATAGTTTGGACTTGATGGTATTGACATGGCAAGTTGAACTCCGACTGATGCGGAATTTGACCAAGTTGTTAGATAGCAGTGGAATCCATAGTGTTTATTTGCGGCCAATGAAATATCAAGTCCGGTTACGCTTGTGTTAACGTTTTGCGCATTTTGATCTGTAGTAGTTACTTTTATTGTTGTTGTTGATCCAAGCGTTGCGTATCTTGCATCCCCCCAATTATTTACATCACTCTTTACAGGGTATGTTGCTTTCAGATTTGCATCAAGTGTTGTCCAGCTTGTTTGCCAGTTTGTGTCAGTGCATGTTCCTCCGACTGGAGTACAGTTAAGGTTTGTGTCAGTGAGTTGAGTAATTGCTTGTCCTGCGGGGCATGCGGTTGGGTAGTTTTGTAATTGTGTCCAGTTGATATCTGCGTTTAGTAGTGTGTATTTATTCCAGTTCGCATCACTTTGCGCTTGAGTGTAGTATCTGGTGTCGTGCCAGTGCAAGATGTTTTCATTTATTAGTTGGTATTGTGATTTTACATTTGTGTCAAATACTGTCCAGCTGGTTTGCCAGTTTGTATCGGTTAGAGAAGTTGTTGTTGTGCAAGTAGTTGGAGTTGAAGTTATTTGGCTAACAATTATTTGTATTAATGCACGGTCTGTTCCGTTGTTTGAATCAAGTGCAAGGTATGCGTTGTAAGTTCCTGCTTGAGTTAGGTATGCATTCACATCAATACTTATTGTAACATTTTTATCTTGCCCCGCGTTTAAATCGCTTCCTGGCGCAGTGAATGAAATTAAGCTTGCGCCGGTTCCACTTTTTGTCAGCGTGATATTTCCTGCGCTTGTTAGATTTGTATTTTTAATATTAAATATGTTAGAATCGTGGCGCACTGTGTTAGCATCAACTATTACAATTAAAGATTTTGGTGTGATAAATAATCCATATCCTGTTTCTCCTACTACTACTTCACCGGAATCATTTACTGTTAGTGTAATATCGTGGAGTCCTTCTGTTAGTGGGAGTGCTCCGCGGAGATTAGCTTTTGTATCTGAGTAGTAATGTGCCGGGCTTCCGTTTACGGTTGTAATGTATCCAACTAATTGGTTTTCAACTATTTGGGATTGTACGTTGTTAGGCAAATCAACATTTACTGTTATTTTGCTTCCTGGGCCCAGTGCGTAAACTTGGTCAATGGCTTTTGCTATGGAGTCAACTGCTGTTTTTGTTTTTGCATCATCGACTGACCCGCCTAAGTAAGTAGTTGAATAAAAAAAAGCTATTCCTATTACTATTAGTAAAAAACCCGCAATAGTAAGATATTCCATTGCAGCTTGCGCCCTAACCATGTTAATAATACAATTTAAGAGTTTAAATAATTTACATTTTGCAATATTACTCAAAACAAGATTGCTTTTTTTGTAGAAATTAGATTTTACGAGCCTGCTGGGAATCGAACCCAGATCTACTTCTAACTTCTCAGTGAGTAGGAGAAAGTTGCCTTATCCATTGGGCTACAGGCTCAGTTAATGAATTCTTTAAGAGGGAAGCTTTTAATTGTTTTTTAGTGTTCAAATTAGCGCTTTTAGTGTTGCTGCGGTAATTATTGGCACCCATAGGTTGTCATCTAGTGGAAGTACTTCTACTAGGGTTGCTACTATTGCGCCTATTATTGCGGTTGGTAGTGGGTAGAAGAAAGCAAGGCAGATTGTTGCTACTATTAAGCAGGCGGTGCTTCCTTCCCAAGTTTTTTTCTTGTATAGTTTGTGTTTGCCAAAAGTCATTCCAATAATGGCTGCTGATGCGTCGGCGAATATTTGTACGCTTAAGCATGCGAGTACGAGGGTTGGTTCGTTAGGAAATATTCCCAGTAGTATTATTGCTGATGCGAAGAAGTAAACAGCTGCTTTTCCAGGAAAATTCTTCTCGTTTTCGCGTTCGACTTTTTCGACTATTTTTCCAATAAATCCAAAGCTGAATCCTTTTTTTATTAAAAATGAAACAATTACGCCTATAACGAGGCATGCAAATATAATTTCCAAACTTGTTCGTGTGCCAGTTATTGCAATCAAAAGTAAAAACACTATTCCAAATAGTACGTGGATTGCTTTTCTTTTAATTTCTCTTAGCGGGATTTTGGGTTTCATTTAAAATCACGATGCACATTATTAGAATTATTTTTTCTTAACAAGTATCAAGTAGTGGTGTTTTTCGTATGGTGCTAGGTCAACTACTTGGATTATTTCAAGTCCTTCTTTTTGTAGAGTTTTTTTCTCTTCTTCAAGTACGTCTTCTTTTTTCTTTGATTGTGAGATGCTTTTAATTTTTACAACTAGTGCGCCTAAGTGGTGTTGTTTTAGAAATTGGCAATTTTTAACAAATATTTCTGCTTGGTTTCGTTGGGATATATCCATAAACAATGCATCTACTTTTCCGCAGGTTTCTTCAATTGTTTTTGCGTAGGTTTGAGCGTTCTCCGCGTCGTTTAGTAGTGGTAAAATATTTGTGCGGGTTTCAGCAAGTGCAACTAGTTTCATCATTGCTATTTCACTAATATCAACACCAAATACTAATCCTGTTTCGCTTACTATGTCCGACACGTGACTGAGTGTTTGCCCTTCAGCAGAACCCAGATATAGCACGTTTTCTCCATAGTGGAATATGCTTTTACTTAGGCCATTTGCTATTGCGGCAGCATATTTTGATCTATGTGAGTCCCATTCACGGTATTCTTCATTACGAATGGTTTTTATTTTTTCTTTGTAAAATCGTTTGCCAATCTGCATATTTTTTGTATAAATTACATTTCCATCCTTATAGATGCCCTCAAAGATTTCTTGCATAGGTATTTGTTGGGCAAAGCTTGTTATAAATATTTGTGGTTAATAATTTTGTTAAAAATTTCTTTGCGCAAGCGATTTACTGGGGTTTTTGTGAGGCAGTGTAAATATAAGGTTTATTTTGGGTATTTGCTCTTAAACGCCCCAAATCTACTAATTCCTTTAATAGTCTTGATGTTTCCTTATAACTTTTTTCAAGAGTTAAGCATAGTTCAGGGGCGTTAACCTCTTTTTGTTCTATTATTATATTTAGAATTCTTTCATAGTTTTGTTGTATTGGAACGCGTGTAAATTGAGTGTATGCTGCAAGAAGTGATTTGAGTTGTTCATTTCTTTTGTTATTTGCTCCAAAACCTATTTCTTTAGCATATTTGGTTAGTTCCGAATATCCATAAATGCTGATGCGTTGCTTTTCCTTGGTTTTTGAGAAATGTTTTGCGCTTTTATAACCTAGATTAATCAGTAACTTTTGTAAGAAAAATAATTCTCTAATATTATTTTGGCACAAAGAAATTCTTTTTCCAGAAGTTACTGCTCCTTCGGCAGCAGCATAGCCTCTGACAAAACTGCGCTGTATGTTTCTCGGCGCGGTTTGAAATGTTTCATATAGTTGTGATTTAATTTGGGAAAAAATTAAAGCGATTATTTTTGAATTAAGTCTACATCTAATTATTGGCTTTTTAGCATATATTTTTTTTGAGTACGTTTTTCTTTGCCTTATAATTAGTCTAGTAAAACCAATGTTTCTTGAATATTTGGCTTCTTTATGAGGATACTTTTCTGATAATTGTGGTTTTGCTATTGTTACTTCAATTTGATTCTTTTCTAAACCAAATGTTTTCAAAAGAGAGCAAGTATAGTAAAAAACGGTTTTAAGGTCAGTATTTGATAACTCAACATACTTTTTATGGATGCATCCGTCACCCTTAACAAATCCGATTAATTCAGCTAAGTTATCATCAATTACAAGATTTTTTTCGTGAAACCTTGTTTTTCCAGCATTTAGGCGAGTTTTGAAAAAAAGTATGTTTTCCATTAGAATTTTTTCTGAAATTCCTTCTGATTCGCATAGTTTTCGGAATGGAATAAACTTTATTGGCCGGGTTCCATTGATCCAGCTTTGTAAGGAGAAATTTGACACTTGTGCAATTTGTGCTAACTGCGACACATTTTTCTTCAAAAGTATTTTGTCAAAAAGTGCTTGCTTAAAATCAGAGTTAGTTTCAATATACAAATTTGAAAAGATATTGTCATCAAGTCGAATAATTTTTACATTTTGCATAGATTGGTTGCATTATTTTTATTTTTAACCATTTGGGAAGTGCTATGCCGCTGTCGGTGAAACAGCAGAGTTTTTACTTTTCCCTTTTTCTTCCAGAAATAGTTCAATCGCTTCTTTGATGTTTCGCATAGCTTCTGTTTTTGTGTTTCCTTCGGATATGCATCCTGGAAGGGCGGGCACATACGCAGTATAGCCTGATCGCTGTTTTTCAAGCACTACATCAAATTCGATTTGCATATTTTCACTAAACAATTAACCACCTATCTCAATAAATAATTAATGCGGCAGCGAAAAATGAGTACTTTAATTGATTCAAAAAGCTTCTTGAGGTGTTGTGCCGGCGTTACCAAATAGTTACGCGACTTTGGGACAAAATTATGGTAATTTAGCGTTTTAGGATGACGATGTAGGCTCT
>JBAXCL010000026.1:0-10643 GCA_037141515.1 archaeon | reverse complement strand
GTTTTTCCTAAAATAGAGTAACTTAATAGTTTTACGTTTGGTTTGTATTGGTTAAATATTTTTATTGGCTTAAAAGTAGTTGTTGTTTCTTCATAATTTGGTGTTTTCCAGTTTCGCCAATCATAATCTATTATTTCTGTGTTTGTTATGTTTTCTTTTGTTTCTGTTTGTAGTATTGTTTGTGGTCTTTGTGGTTTATAAGTTGCTCTTTGTTCGGTGTGTAGTTTTTTAAAATCTTGTTTTATTATTTTAATTATATTGTATTTTGGTTTTATTAATCTGTATTTTGGTAAATTTACTCTTGAATTACCTTTGTATCCATAAACGCTTTTAGAAAATATTGTATTTTGGGAAAATATCTTTTCTCTAGAACCTGTTTTTTTGTTTAGTATTTCTTTTGTTCTTATTCCAAGTATATTATTTTTTGGTGTTTGATTAACTATTTTTATTGGTTGTATTTTTGTTGGTTTGAATGGGACATAGTTTTCTTTTACTATTAATCCTTCGGGAGTAGTTGTTTTTATTATATCCAAGTCTTTTGTAAAATTTGATATTGGTTTAAATTTATTTGGGTTAGTGTATATTATTTCTTTTTGTTTTAAACCACCTTCGATTATTGATGTTGTTTTTTCTTGTTGTGTTGAATAATCTAGTCTACTTTTAGTAGTTTTGTTTATTGCTTTTATATTTTCTTCATATCTTGTTGTAAATTGAATATTTCCAGCTTTGCCATATTCTATTTGTCTTATTGGTTTTCTGGTTGGTTTTGTTATTTGTATTGTTCCATCAGAGTAAGTAGTTGTTTTTGTTTCTATTCCACTTGGTGAGCTAGTAGTTATTATTGTTGGGTTTCTAGTTGTTTTTATTATTGGGATTGTTGGTTTTGTTGTTGTGGTTAGTATTAAATCTTTTTCTGGTAAAATTGCTTTTGGTAGGTTTACTTTTGATAGGGTTTCTTCGCCGTATAATGTTACTGGTAGGGACGTTGGTTTTGGTTTGGTAAATGATTTGAATTTATCTAGTGCGTTGTTTTTGAAGTTCATTATTGGGTATATTATTTTTTTTGTTGTTTGGTTTGCTTTTCCTATTATTGTGTCTATGCTGGGGGTGATGTATTTTGTTTTAAAGTTGTTTGTTATTTTTTTTAGTCCTGGGAATAAACTTTTTTCTACAACTACTGCGCCAGTGTTTATTGGTGCGCTTGAAATTATACTTGTTGCGAACATTTGCCCAATCTGGTTGCTTTGTTCTTTTGTAAATTGTGCTTGTTGGTCTTTGGTTAGTTCTATTGGTTGTCCGTTTTGTATTGTGTAGTATTTTGTGGTTTGTGGGCTAAAAAATACTTCGGGGTTAGCATCAGTTTGATTATATTCTATGCCTGTTTTAGAGTCTTTTATTTTTTGGAATGAAAAAAAGTTTGTTCCTAGTAATTGGTCTATTGGTGACTTTATTTCGTTTACTTTTAGGAGTGGGTTGTTGTTTGTTGTGAATCTTTTTATTGGGTTTGGGTTTCGGTTGTCTGTTTGTTGTATTGGTATTGTGGTTGTTCTTTTTTGGTCTTGTTGACTTATTTGTAGGTTTGGTTTTTGTTCTTGGGTCAGTAGTTTTTCTTGTAGGGTTGTTGGTGGGTTGGTGAATCCTGTTGTTGTTAGGATGGTTGGTTGGGGTGTTTGGCTTGCGTTTTGGTTTTCTCCGGTGAATATTGCGCCATTATTTCCTGTTCCGCTGCTTGAGCTTCCTCCGCTTGAACCTCCTGAACTTCCTCCGCTTGAATCTCTTACAATTGGATAGAATATTGGGTTTTCTGGTATTATTATTGGTTTTGGTTTGATTGGGGTTGGTGTTGGTTCTGGTGGTGTTGGGGGAGGGTAAACTATAAATGGTGGTGGTGTTGATTTTAGGGGGTCTTTGAATACCATATTAGCAACTCCTTGTGTTAAAACAAGTTGTTGTGTGGTGTTTTGTGTTGTTGTGGTGTTTGTTTTGCATGTAGTTAATTTTAGTGTGTTTTAAGTATATTAATGTTTTGTTTATCTGGTTTCTATTATGAATCCGCATGGGGTTGGTATAAATAGTATTAGTTTTTTATTTTTCTTTTTTTTGCCCATAAAATCACTTTTTTGTTTGTTTTATTGATGCTAGTATTATTTGGCTTGCTAGTATGTATTTGGGTGTGCGTGTTTCTATTTTGTCTAGTAGGTCGCTTGCTTCTTTTGTTATCCAGATTTGTTTTTGTTCAACTTTCACTAAATCGCCTTTATTGTATTGTAACTTATGTTATTATAAAGTAATGGGTTTAATTAGTATAAGATAAACTTTTAAATGAATTGTTTAACACTAAAAGTTGTCTATTCCATGCTTCAACCATTCTTTATCAGCAGATTTTTGTTCAGGTTCTTTTGGTTGGTCTTTCCACATTTCTTCGTGTATGTAATACCATGCCGTATTTGTTATTGTTGTTGTGCCACCAACGCCAGCGGCAGCCATCCAATTTCCAGTTAATACATAAGTTGTTCCAAAAATCAAAGCTAACGCTCCAAGTCTAAAAGTGAAAGTCTTTTTTAAAGATTTGTTTTCTAATAATCGTTTCATAATCTAACTTCCCCTTTGCTGTTTGTTGAGTGTCTTATATTCATTTAATCCACTCCTCTCTTGAACCAATAGCATCAAATTCCGCATGACAACCTAAATTATCAACATACACGTTTCCTGTAAAAGTATCGTTTGTTGCGCTGCTTAATCTTTTTAATCTATATTCTACAAGACTTGATAAAGTTTTTCCTGAACCATTAATATCGGGAAACTCTACTATTTGAGTTTTATTAACATTACCATCAAAGTGTGCTAACAAAGTTATTGTTGTCGGAGTAGCTTCAATTGCGCCAATATTTGTCCAATTGTAACTTAACTCAAAATTAGCATCATTTACATCATTTGTACTTGGGTGTAAATGTAAATGACAGTGTAAGTTTGTTCCAAGTTTCCAACCATGTGGTAATTCAAATTCTCCGAAAACATATTGTTCATTTCCAGCACCCACGTTTTCAAAATAATAAGCCATTTGAGTTTCATCAAACAAAGGCGGTTTGGCGGTTTCGGTTTTTGAACCATTTATAGAAACGGATATATCATCCCAGTAAGTGTTATTAAAATTTACATTCCCATCAAAATTAACGTTGCCTGTAACATACAAGTCTTTGTTGGTACGAATGTTTCCTGCAACAATTAAGTTTCCGTCAATAATTGGTTTAATCGAAACATTATCAATGTTAAATCTTGCGCCTTGAATCCCGTCTAAAGCAAAACTTAGAGCATTGCTATTTAGTGCTATGAATGCTTTTTGATAGACTCCGTTTGTACGCATTTTGTCAAAAGTTACTCCTGCAACGCTTGGAGTAATTCCATTTACTGCGAATGGCGCGCTAAAATTAGTAATTGTATAACTAAACAAATAAAGGTTTCCAACTGTTAGTGCTGTTAAAAACTTTGTTTGTGCTTGACTTAAAGCAGTGGTTGTTCCTGTAATGTTTCTGTCTAATGAACCGTTTGCATTCCATTTGTAACGAGTTCCATAAGTCCATGCGCCATAACAACTTGAAGTTGTTAAGTCTGTGTTTGTGTCAAAGCCACTGCAATTAACATCTTCTGCCCCAAGACTTGTTACGTCATAAATCCAAGTGTTTTGTTGTAGCAAATTAGTGGTAGCAGTTGAGGCAATACCGATTTTGCCAGAACCCATTGAAGCAGTTGAATCATAAAAACTCGAATAATTATAACCTAGTTGGGCAGAATTTGCACCGCCACCGATTAAACTTGAACCGAGTTGAGCTGAATAATCTCCGCTTAATGTATTACTGAAACCTACTTGTGAAGTTACTTGGTTTGTGCTTCTGTTAGATACTCCTAGTTGTGTTGAACTTGAAGCGTTTGCACCTAAATTATTTACGCCACCGACTTGTGTTCCTGAATTACCTAAGCCAGTGTTTTGCCAACCTAGACAAGTTGAGAACTGTTCTGAGCAAACTTCTGTATCGGCAATTCGATAACTGGAAATATCGGTTGAATATAATCCTCTTACGCCCCCAAATATTGAAGCTTTGTTTGAGTCAATTAAAATACTTGATTTGCTATTAGCAAATATTTGCCTACCTAAAGTTAAATTATTATCAATAGTAACGTTGCCGTTAGTATCGAGATTAACATTATATTTTCTATATTGGTTAGTCATATTAAAATCGAACGCACTAAAGTTGGTTTGCCAATTAGTATCTAAAAAACTTTGATTTCCATTATTGTCTATTGCGGTTATGAGATTATTATCAATGGATAATATTTTTCCATTGTAAAAACCATTAGCAAACAAAATGTAGTTTAAGTCTGTTGATTGATTTATAAATTGTGAGTTTGTAAAAGGAACACCAGGGATTATTAATAATAATAATATGCAAAAAAGTACTGCGATTAGTATGATTAAGTTTTTATTTGTTTCCATCTAAAAGTTTCTCCTTTTTTACACATGCGTTGTATTCATCTATTGATGCTTGATTATAATTTAAGCTTTTGCCTTCGACTCTTGCGAGGTATTCGTGATTTACTGTGAAGCAATTTGTTTGGCTTGTGTCGTAGCTCCATGCTTCGTAGGTGAGTGCACCTACTCTGATAAAATTTCCTATTAGTAGTCCGTAGATTATTACTGTCATCCAGAAGTTGAAATTTGGTTTGTAATCGTATTGTTTTAGTCCGGTGTCGATTGTTTTGATTATTATTGGTATTGCGAAGAACCATAGTTTTGGAAAAGCGAATGATATGAGCATTAGTTTGGCGAAGTGTTGTTCGTCCTTTTGTTTCCAGATTGCCCATATTGCAATAACGATTCCTAGTAAATAGACTGGTGTGAGCAAATTCCATGCGAATATTTGCGCCCACCAGTTCATTTCTACTATATCACTCCAAAATATGGGGGTTTTAATGTATCCGATCCACATCCAGAAGCTTGTGCCTATTAAAACTAGTCCGGCAGCAGTTATTTTGTTTATTAATTTAGTGGATCGTAGCCAAATTATTGCTGCGAAAATGAATATTACTATTGCGATATAGTCGTTTTCGAAGCTTCCGACATAGTTGTCTATGAATAGTGTTCCTGCGAATATTAGTATGAATGGGGTTAGGAATAAGTGTTTTGCGTCAAGTTCTTTGGATAATAGGTATATTCCGATTATTAGTGCGAACCATGTTATTGCTTGCATTGCGAAGAAGGCGTATATGTTTCCGTGGAATAGTTGCATTAGTTTTATGAATGGTTCTTGGTAGATTAAAAATTGGCATTGGTTTTGTAGTAGGCAGGCTAGGCTTGCGAATCCGTCTGGTGAGTACATTTTATTCACTGTTTAGTTTTGCTACGTATTTTGATAAGTGTCCTTTTATTTTTCCGAATGTTAGGGTTCTTGATGCTTCTGTTCCACTTGAACCGATTCCTTTTACTTCGCCTTCGCCTAGGAAGCATATTGCTTTAAATTCGTCTCCTTTTTTTACTATGTATTTTCCGTTTTTGTCTTTTGTTATCATTTCGTCTTTTAGTTGGTCGAATATTTCTTTTGCTTTTGTTCCGATGTAGTCGAAGTTTGAACCGTATTGTTTTTTTAGTTTTGCGAGCGAGTCGTCTTTTCTTTTGTTGTATTGTTCTTGGTTGGTTAAGTCGTCTACGGGTACGAATATTATTCCTCTTGTCATTCTTTGGTTTGAGTCGAAGTACCATGGTGTTTTTACTAGGCATTCTACTACTATTGGTTTTCCTGTTTTGTGGTCTTTTCTAGTGTTTTTTGTTTCTAGGGTTAGGAATTGTCCTTTGTCTTGTTCGATTGGGCTACAGAATATGAAGTTTAGGTTTAGTCTTCTGCCTCTTAGTACGAAGTCTACTAGGCGTTCTTTTAGGTATACGCTTAGTGCGCCTACTGTTTTTGAGTCGTGTTCGTCTTGCCAGATTGTTTCGCCGTTTTTTGCTTGGTCGATTGATTCGCTTGTTTCTGCATCGTAGAATCCTAGGTTTTCGAATCGGAATTTTGTTTTCCAGATTTGGCTTAGTGTTTTTGCGAAGTAGTTTGCTACTAGGCTTTTTCCTGTTCCTTGTGTTCCGCAGATGAACATTGCGATGTTGTCTCCGCCTTCTTTTCTTGCGTTGAAGTCGTTTAGTAGCATGTTCATCATGTCGTTGGGGTTTATTTTGCTTACTGCGTGGGTTATGTGTTCTTCTTCTCCCCAGTCTGGGTGGGCTAGGTCGAATTTTCTGAATGCTCCTGCCATGTATGATAGGCTGCCTTTCATTTCGTAGTTTATTTTGTTTTGCATTTATTTTCCTCCTAGGTAGGGGTTTGGGTCTGTGAAGTTTATTCCGGTGTCTTTGTAGTTTTCGGAGATGAATTTTGAGTAGGCTTTGTATAGTTCGGTTTTTGTGTTTGATATTAGTGCGTACATTTGGGCGCGGGTTATGATTTTGTTTCCTATGACGCTTGCGTTTTTTTGGGTGAAGGCGATGTAGTATTCGGCTTCGTTGGCTTGGTCTAGGTCGGTTAGGTGTAGTCGTGTGTTGGGTATTCCTTTTTGGGTGTTGATTGTTTGGTTGTTGATTAGGTGTAGTCCTTGGATTATTGCCCACATGGAGTTTGTGCTGCCGGGTTCGAATTTGCTTAGAGCGTTGTTTATTCGGTAGTGTTGTTCTTGTATGTAGCTATTATCCGTTTAAACCACCTTGAAATGCATGAATGTTATTATTAGTGCTAGTAAGCCTATGATTATTAGTAACCATTTTGAAAAAATCCATATTAAAGGTAGGTTTGTGTTAGGTTTTTGTATTAGTATTAAGTCTATTAGGAAGCAGGTGCTTAGGAGTATTGTGAAGGCTAGTGTTATTGGGTTGAATAGTGCTAGTAGTAGTGTTAGGAATAGTAGGGTGTCGGCGAGTCCTATTTTTTTGTTCCATTCTTCTTTGTAGATGAGTATTAGGAGTATTGCTATTGTGCCGCCTATTATTCCTAGCTGGGGGTTTATTGCGAATCCTATTAGTGCGGGGGTTGCGTATATTGCTGGGGCTAGTCTGTTTTTTTTGTCTTGTAGTCCGGCTATTATTATTGTTAGAATTCCTATTGCGAATATTGTTATTTGTAGGTATTCAAATGATGTCATGTACGTCACCTGCGCAAGGGGAAGTATTTTCTTTTAGTTTGGTGTAGATTGCTTTTTCTTGGAATATGTTTATGAATTTTTTTGATGTGAGGAATATTCCTATTAGGGTTAGTATTTTGTTCCAGTGTTTTGGGTTTTTCATTATTAGTTTTGGGTTGAAGATGTTGTTTCCTTCGTATATTCGTAGGGTGTAGTCTTTGTTTGGGAATTTTTCTATTTCTAGTATGTATTTCATGGTTTCACCCGGTTTATTTTATTGGTACTGGGTTTCCTAGTAACCCAGAATTTGTTATTGCTTCGCTTACTGCTTTTTGTATGTTTCCGTTCATTAAGCTTTCTACTGTTTTTTTTGCTATTTGGTCTGGTGATCCTGCTATTAGGTAGATTAGTGTTATTATTGCGATTATTCCGATTATTATTAGTACGAGGTCTTGCCATTTTAGTCCTAGTAGTCCTTGATTGAATAGTTCTGCTTCTGCTAGGTCGGCTACTGATTTGGCTTTGGTTAGGCGTGATACGTCTTTGTCCCATTCGCTTTCTGATACTTGTTGGTTTAGGTTGTCGTTGGTGGGGTGTCCTTCGCTTATTTGGATTATTTTGCAACCGCTTGTGGTGTCAGTGATTGCTCCTGCCCAGCTTATTAGTACTCTGCTTGAGGGGTCTTTTTTGTCGAATAGTATGCTGGATTTTCCTTTTAGGTTTGTTTGGCTTATTTTTCCGCTTCCTGCGCGGTATTTGCGTATTACTATTAGGTTGTTTCTTTTTAGTGTTGTTGCTACTATTGTGAAAGTCATTATTAGTATTAGTAGGGCTATTATGGTTGTTATTATGGCTGTGTAGAATGGTAGGCTTTGGGTTAGGAGTGTGTTGATTTGGTCTGGTAGTTTGATGTATTTGTTGTTGATTAGGTAGATTGCTCCTAGTGTTAGTGCGCTTATTACGAATATTAGCATGTTGATTATTAGTATTGCGTTGAACCATTTGTATATTGTGGGGTTGAGTGTGTCGTAACCAAAGTATTCTTTTACGTCATCTATTACTGATTTTTTGTCGGTTTGTTTGTTTGGGGTTATTGTTGGTTGGTTTGTTTGGAATAATCCGAAGAATCTTTTTTGTTCTTGTTGGGGTGGTGTTTGTTGTTGTGGGATTATTTCTGGTTGTGATTGTTCGTATTTTTGTGCTTGTCTTTGTATTTGTGCTTGTTCGTATTGTTTTTGTTGTTCTAGTTGTTGTGCTTGTTGTTGGCGTCTTTGGTTTATGAGTTGTATTTCTTCGGGAGTTAAGACATTTTCAGTATGTGTTTGTTTGGATTTTGTTGGTTGTTTTTGTTTTTTTGGTTTGTGTTTTTTTGTTGTGTTGGTTTGGTAGATTATTGGTTCTGGTTCGTACATTTTTTATCGCCTCTATCCGAAGAATCCTTTTTTTTGTTCTTTTAGTTGTTCTGAATAAACGTTTTCTAAATTGCTTGTTTGTGATCGCATTTGTTTTGGGTTGTTTCCGGTTGATCTTGAGTGGGAGATTAATCCGAGTTTTTTTCTTGAGAAGAAGTTGAAGTAGTCTACGCAGAATTTTATTTGTTCTGCGTGTTCTCTTGTTGAGTATTGGGCTATTAGGTCGTATTTTTTGTTGGTGTCGGCTTGTTTGATTTCGTTTAGTTGGGTTTTGTTGAATATGCTCAACTTTTTTTCTGTGATTAGGTAGGCGTAGTTTTGTGCGTCGTTGATTTTTGCTAGGCATTTTTGCCCGTTTTTTAGGTAGGCAAGGGGGTAGTCGGCGTTGAATGGTTCGATGAATGGTAGTGTTTCGTCGCAGATTGTTCTTTCGTTTCCTTGTGCGTCGATTAGTGTTTTGTATTTTAGTATGTATGTGGTGTGTTGGGCTAGTGCCATTGCTACTTGGCTTTCGTTGTCGCCGAGTGTCCATTGTGGGCTTACTTGTTGTTGTGTATTTTGTGGTTGTGGGTACATTTTAATCGAATCCTAGTTTTCCTATTGAGTGGTGTGGGTATATTTCGTATAGGTATTTTGC
Organism: archaeon; assembly: GCA_037141515.1. Taxonomy (GTDB): domain Archaea; phylum Iainarchaeota; class Iainarchaeia; order Iainarchaeales; family JAAZKV01; genus JAAZKV01. The sequence goes on along the minus strand of JBAXCL010000026.1, from coordinate 1,436 downwards.
GAATTTGTTTTGTTCGGGAGTAATGTTTTCGCTTTCTTTGAGTTCTTTCCATAGTTTGTCTGCGTCTTGTTTTTCGTAGGTTAGTCCTTTGAGTAGTTTGAGTTCTAGTTTGTCTAGTTCGTTTTTGTTTTCGTTTGTTAGGTTTTCTAGGCAACTCGCTTTTTTTCTCCATTGTTTGGCTACTTCGTTTTGGATCATGTTCATGTTGAATAGTCCATTGCTTGCTTTTTCTAGGTTTTTTAGTATGCTCATTGAAATTACCTTTTAGTCGTCTTGTTCTTTGCCTTTTTTGTTTGTGTCTATCATTTCTATGTATAGTATTACGCTTGTTACTAGTAGTATTAGTCCGAGTGCCCAGGTTGTGGTGGTGTCGAGTGTTGCGTAGTTGAATATGTTTCCTGTTACGCTAGTAATGTAAGGCAAGGTTATTGAACCGCCTATGAAGGTTGCTACTGCTGCGAGTAGTATCATGGTTGGTTTGAATATTTTTATTGGTAGAATTATTCCTAAAAGAATTAAAATGAGTATGATTAGTAATTCCATTTTTTCATTTCCTTTTTAATTTATTTTTGTTAGCGAGTTTTCCCTCGCTAATATTTTATCAAAAACGTTTAGACCCTTTGGGGGGGGGTTTACATTCTTGACAAAATGCTCATCATTACTACAACAGCAACTATTAGGGTAATTAATCCTACTAGTATTAGGACTGTAGCATCTTTGATAAGGTTGCTTGCGAGTAATCCTGAGATTACTGCTGCTACTATCAAGATGGTTACAGCTCCGCCGATCGCTAGCTGCGCTAGTGATTGACCTACTGCTTTAGCAATGGCTTTTTTTATAAAGCTTACATCCATACTAATGTTGTGGTGTAGGTTGTATTTAAGCTTTTCTAAATGGCTGTTCTGCTGGTAGTAGTTAAGTTTGGTAGTGGTTTTAGCGTTTTTTTTGTTTATCATTTCTTTTTCATCTCCGTTTGCATTTCGTTTCTAATTTTTTTAAAATTAGATTCTATAACTATTTAGTTAATACCAATTTAAAAGCTTTGCTCTTAAAAGTTTCTAGTAAGTAACCATAAGTTTATTTAGGTATGGTATTCACAGGGAGAACGGCTATAAAATATTGACTAGGAGCGTTTTAATCCTCTATGTTAATTTAAAATAGGGGTTCTGCCTGTGATTTTGTATAGGTTTATTAAGGAGTTTGGAGCATATAGTAGTAAGGCGAAGTATTTTAGGCGTTATATTGTAGTGCTTAGCATACTCAGGGTAATTAATTGCATTAAATAGAAAAGTTTCATTTTCCTACACAGTCTAAATATGGTATGTTTAGTAAGATATAAACCTATAGTTATACAGCAAAAAAAAAACATTTTCTCGAGAATAACAAAAAACATAAACAAATAATAGGCGCGTTAGCGCCTTACTTCGGGGGTATTT
>JBAXCL010000025.1:0-10690 GCA_037141515.1 archaeon | reverse complement strand
ATCAAAAGCTTTTGAACATCGCAATTTCTCTTATTCATGATCCTGAAATTATTTTTATGGATGAGCCTACGGTTGGTCTTGATCCAACGATGCGTCAGCTTTTTTGGAATAAAATTGTTGAACTAAAAAAGAATGGCAAAACAATTATTCTCACTACCCATTACATGGATGAGGCTGAAGAGTTGTGTAATAGGGTAGCGTTATTAAAAAATGGTAAATTAATAGCTATTGGAAAACCAGTTGATTTGATTAAGCAGCATGGCGGAATTAAGGTTGTTGTTTTTAGGCTTTCAAAACCCCCAGTTGATTTGGATATTGAAATGATACGAATGATGGCTGCTTCAAAGAATGTTGTTGTGCAAGGGAATATGTTGATTATCCCCTTTTCTCAAGAGGATAGTATTAAGCGACTCGCGGGCATTACTGAACTTTTGATGAAAAAGGGTTACAATATTATTTCCTCTACTGAGAAGGAACCTGATTTAGAGGATGTGTTTTTGAATATTGTTGGGGAGAATATGGGGGATTAATCAATTTTGTTGTACTAAATTAATTTTAGTGAACTATGCTGAGTTTTGTAAAAATTTTTGATTAATAGTTTGTTTGGTGTGTGTGATGAAGTTTTTTGATATAGTGTGGAAGGAGATTTCTCTCATTAAGAGCCAAAAAATTGCATTGTTGTTAATTTTCCTTTACCCTTTCCTTGTAATAGGATTAATCGGAACTGCTTTTACTGGAATTGATGTTTCGCAGATGAAGACTAACAAAGTGGGGGTAGTTAATGAACTTGTTTTCGCGCCGGATTTTACAAAACAGTTTTCTACTTTAAATCAGCTTTCAGTAATAGACTTTCCTGATGAAAATTCCCTAGTTTCCGCAATAAAGAATAAGGATATTGTTGCTGGTTTGCGTTTGAGTGGAAAGTCAAAAATTGAGCAGATTAGAGTTGATTTGTATTATGATAATTCAAGTCTTCTTGCGTCAAAATATTTTTTAGAGATTGCAAAAGCGATGATGCAGCGAATTACTGCTGATCTTTCTCAAAAAGAGCTTGCAAAAGTTTGGGAAGTAATTTCAAATCTCGCGGGGAGTGTTGGTGAGCAAAACCAAACTATGGCTGATTTTAAGTCAAAGCTTTCGAGTGCGGGTAGTTCTTTAGATGCGCTTGAAATTGATTTAAATAAACTTGATTTTTCAGAGATAAATAACGCTCTTGCTTCTCAGAAAGCAACTATTAGTGATTTTAGCTCAAAAAATACTTTATTTCTAACGCAAGTGAATTCATTTAAGGCATCTTTTGCGCAGGTCAAGCAAATGTCAAGTGACTTAAATACTCAAATGGCTAATTACAATAAAAATCTGCAGAGCATTTCCATGCTTGTTGGCACGATTGATGCTTCTCTTGCAAAAACTATTGTGGAGCTTTCAGCGATTAGGGATACTACTCCTTTGGAAGCTGATAAGAATAAGCTTACTCAAAATATTAATTCTTTGCAGTCCACTCGTTTAGAGCTTGCTTCGATAAGTGCTTCTGCAAATCAGTTGTCTTTGTTGGCTGCCGAGTTATCAAACTCTGGTTCTAATCTAAACTCGACCATTGCTAGGGCTGATGAATTATTTTCGCAGGTTGATGCGCAGTCTCGCTCAATTTCTTCCGCTCTTGGTTCTTCAAATACTACAATTGGCGAGATGAGTAGTAAGCTTTCGGTTTTCAAATCTTCGATTGACGAGGTAAAGAGTTTGATTTCAGAATCAAGGCAGTCAAAGTTGGATATAGAATCAAAACTCAATGCTTCAGATTCTTTACTTTCTTCTTTGCAGAGTGAATTAGTAAATATTAAGGATATTGATCCGCAGGTGCTTGCAAAACCTGCAGTGTTTTATGAGAAGAAAATTTTCAATGTTGATCCTTTTGGCATTTTGGTTTCAAATTCAGCGGTAATTGTTTTAATTTTGACTTGTATGCTTCTTACTTCTATTCTAATTCTTCTTGAAAAGAATCAGAATGTTACTCAAAGACTCATTCTTAGTCCAACAAGCAGGGTTACGCTTTTGTTTGGAAAGATTGTGGGCCAGCTTGTTATTGCTTGGGTTGAAACCGCGATTATTCTTTCTGTTGCGTTTGTAAAAATTCCTTTGCCGTTTTCAATTTTTGGGGTTAATTCTCTTGGATTTGGCTTAGTTTCTTACGCTTCGTGGTTTGATATTTTCTTTGCTATTACAATAATTTCTCTGTCATTTATTTCGCTAGGGATTTTAATTTCTTTTTTTACGAAAAATCAATCTACTGCTATACTTGCTTCTTTGCTTATTGTAGTTCCAATGCTTTTCTTAAGTGGAGTAATTCTTCCAATAGAGTTTATGGAGCCTGCAATGCAGTTTGTTAGTTCGGTTCTTCCGCTTACCGTTGCAAATAATATTTTGATTGGGTTGATTGTTAAGGGTTACACTTTAACGAATTTGCTTGTTCCTCTCGTAGCACTATTTGTTTTCTCGTTAGCAATAATTATTGGAGTTATGTCTGGAAAAGAATAAGATTTAAATAAATCTCAAATTAGTATGCTCTAGAAGTCGGTTAATTATTATTTTGGGCATAGGTTGTTCTGATTTAGAATAAATTAACTTTAGCAGGATCCTTCATAGCTTTGTTTTGCGCAGTAAGCAGCATCTTTTGTTTCTGGCAAAAATAATTTCCCTGCTTCTTTTGAATTCCATACTGCAACGCATTCGTGTGCATAATTACACCCTGTGCAATTTCTTAGTTCGCGGTATGAGTTATTATCTGATTCAAATAGTGTGTTCCCTTTTGTTGTTGCTGTGCAGTAATCATTTGTTGTTTTGTTAAAATCAATTGTTTTTGTATCAAAACCAGAGTTTTCGGATTCAAATTTAAATACTGCGCGGTATTCTCCAAGGTTTTGGGGAGTAAGTTCCCAGTTAATTATTATTTCTTCTTCTGAATTAAGCAAATCAAGGCTTTTTGAAGGAATAGAGTAATCTGTTTCTGTCCACCCTTCAGGGCCTCTTTTTAATAATTTGACCGAGTTTGTGGCGCCCGCGATTGGAAGCGAGCCAGTGTTATTTAGGGTGACAGTAATTCCTGTTGCGTCGTTAGTTGTGGAAGTTAATTCTGTATTTTGGATTTGCGCTTGTGCTGGGGTTCCGCCAAAATATATTTTACACACTGGTAATTCGGATAGTTTTATACAGCGCACGTAAGTTGGGATACTTTTTAGTTCATTTGAATTAAAAAAAGTATAATCCCAATCTATTGCTTTTTTGCAAGAGGTTTTTTGTTCGCTTCTTCTAGCACAGCAATTTGTCGGGCTAGTGCATTCGATTGCTACTAGAATTTTTGTTTTATCAAAAGAGCTTGTGAGTATGGTTGCGTCATTTGCGTAAGTTAGTGTTCCAATATATATTGTTTTTCCAAGGTTAGTTGAAATTTGTGCATTTAGTAGGGAGTTTTGTATTTCTTTTAAGTGGTTTTGCGGTCCAAAGAGTGGTTGAATTACCGCGAAAAAAACAAATATTAGTGCGAGTGCAGCAACTGCATAAATTGCTATATCAAACGTGTTCATAAAATCACTTTAGTACTCTTACTTCGGTCTTTAGGGCCCATTCAAGTATTTTTTTTACTACCCAAATAGTAACAAAAATAACTATCCACATTCGCCAGTCATCAAGGTAGAAGAATAAATCCTTCCATTCTCCCGCCCACAAATCAATGCTAAAAGATATTGCTGCAACTAGGAGTATTGATATTATTATTATAAGCCAGCTTGTTGCTTTCATGCACCGTAAAAGGGTTTTTTTAATACTTAAATCTTTCTTCAAGGATGATGCTATTTGAAAGTGTGACTTGTTATCTTAGATTTCTTTATTTTGAATTTTGTTGTGCGGGATTGTATAATTTTGGGTTGCGCCCATATTTTGTTTGTTTAAATAAAGTGCTTTTGTTTCGCTCATTGATGGGGTGAATTTGTCTGGGTGTGATGTTACTCCGTTTATTGTTATTGCCGGGATTGTGTTGTTATTAGATTTATTTATCCATCGGATTTTCTATTGCAACTCTTTTTTGAATATTAAACATTTGTTTTACTTCTTCTGTGGTTGTAGCGTCTTCAGGTTTTTTCTCGCTTCTGATTTTTATCATTCGGGGAAAGCGTAGTGCGTATCCTTTTCCTTTTTCTTTTCCGCAGGAGTGCATTGGGGAGTGTGTGATTTCGTCCGCGCGCACTTCTATAACATATTTTGGCGTTACCCAGTGGTCGACTTCTAGTTCTGAAGTTACGCGTGCTGGTTTTGTTTTGGTTGAGATTTTTGAGAGTAGCCCTTCTAGTTCAGCTAGTATTTCTTCAGTCATTCCTGTTCCTATTTTTGCAACGCTTTCAAATTCATCATTTTTTTCATTGTATGTTGCGACTAGTAGTGCGCCTAATCCGAATTGTGTTCGTTTTCCTTTTCCTGCGTAGTATCCGATTATTACAAGATCTAGTGTATCATCTAAGCTTCCTTTGTAGGAGCGTTTGAGTTTTATCCAAGCGAATTTTCTTGCGCCTGCAAGGTATGGCGCATTTAGGTCTTTTGCCATTATTCCTTCTAGCCCTTGGCTGATTTTTTCCTCAAAGAATGCTTCTAAGTCTTCTGCTTTTGAAATAATTTTTTGTTCGCTTAATCTAATCAGTCCGCCTTCTTTAATCATGCTTGCGAGTTTTTTCCTCCGTTCAATAAATGGTTTCTCCATGTAGCTTTCTCCGTCGGAGTACATTACATCAAATAAAAATAAGTTCAGCGGGTATTCTTTTGCTTTTTTTTCTATTTCGTATTTTCTTTTTCTTTGTATGGTGACTTGGAATGGGTAGTATTCTTGTGTTTCTTCATTAAACGCAAGTGCTTCTCCTTCTACAATGCATTTTTTTGGAATTATTTGCGTTTTCACAGCTTCGATTATTTCAGGGAACATATTTGTAATTTCTTCGCTTTGGCGGGAGAATATTCTTATTTTTTCATTATCTTTGCTTATTTGACAATTGTGTAGGGTGAGCATGGTGCTGCAGTAACTTTCATCCCCTTCAATTTGGATATTATAAACGTTCGTTTTTGTTCTCTGTGGATATTTAATTTTTTCAAGCGTGTGTATTTTGACTGCTAAAAAATCGTTTTTAAATGCGGCTTTTCTTTCGTTTTTTGTTACCACTAATTTGTAATAATTTCCAATAAATTTTGGTAATTTGACTTTGATTTTTTTTACTCCTATTATGGTGTGAAACTTGAGTGCAAGTAATTGCGCAAACATTGCTAAGTCCCTTTCTTTTGTTGTAATAGCTGTGCGTCCAATTTTGTCAGTTGTTCCATCAGACTCAATCCATCCTAATAAAAATTGTCCAAATTCTTCTTTTTTAATATTGTAGAACCAATTTGGCAACATTTTTCCAACCCAGTCTCTTCTAAAATTTTGGGTTAGCCATTTTTTGAACGGAGCATCTCTCCAATATAAATAAATAGCGCCAGCATGTATATTTTTTGAAGTTGTTACGTTAAATAATTTTTTTATGAGTTTTTCATAGTACTTGCATAATGCTTGTTCAGTTTTATAGTTAAATATAAGTCCAATTCTTTCAGTGTTATGGAAGTCATTTGTATAGCCGTCACCTATCCAGTATCCAATAAACCTGAAGAACTCGTTAGTTAGTTGTATGTGTTTGTGATAATTGTCAATGGTGTAAAGGTTAAGTTTTTTTGGAGGCTTCTCTGAAAACAAATTATTTTTTGGTAGTGGGAAAACAAGTAAATCGTCTTTTTTTATTTGTTCTACAGGGACCCAAGTTTTCCGATTGTTTTTCCAAACTAGTAAAGGGTGCTTTTCTGTAATTTTAAATCCGTTTCCAAGATAAGTTTGTATTTTGAAAAGTTTTTCGCCTTTGTCAAGTTTTCTTTTATTGAGAGCAAGTATTTTTTTGAACTCACCTTTGTGGGTAAGGGCAAAATCTCCTATTTTGCAGTCTTTTATTGATAGTAATCCTTTATTTTTAACATAAATTGGGGCAAAACCAGTGATGCACCTAAATCCATCGTATTTACTTTCTACCGCGCACGTTCCGAGTTTTTCAATTATTTCTGCGGCGCTTGGTAATCTCTCTGCGGCAGTTGGGCGTATTGGTGTTCCTGGCGCGATGTGTATTTCTTCTAACCCAATTAGTCCTTTTGTTTTTAGTATTTCTGCAATATCTCCAAGGTCAGAGAATATGTTGTACGTTGCTTCGATGCGTTCTCTTATTCCTACTTTTAGTTTTCTTTGTTTGTCCTCGATTTCTTTTTCATCTTTTTTCTTCATTCCTTTTTTCTTTTCTTTTTGCAGGGTTTCTTGCTCTTTTTTTGTTAGCATCATGGCGAATGCATCCATTATTGTTGGGTCGCCTATTCCTAGTCGAATGTTTCCTAGTGGAATTCTCGCAATGTATCTTCCTTCTGTTGGGCTTGCGGAGTTAAAGAGTTCTGCGAGTAGTTTGATTTTGAGTTCTTGGCTTCCTGTTCCTTCGGTTTGTGACATTTTTTTTAAATTATAAAATACTTTTTCAACGCTTAGTGCTTGTATTGAGAGTGATTGTTGTTTTTTGTTATTCAAATATTCTTCTGCAACGCTTCCAAGGTCCCCGATTTTATTAAATTTCTTATCCACTTCTTCGCGCAAGAATCCAGTGGCTTTTGCTATGCCTTCTGAGATTAGTTTTTCCCCGAATCCAATTTCTTTTCCTTCGAATTGTGGTGCAATTCTTCCTTGAAGTAAATAAACAATTCTTTTCGAATCGTCAGCGGGCATTTTTTCAAATAGTTCAGCAAGTATGTCTGTCATCACGAGGCGTGAGCTTGCTTTTTCGATTTTATCAAAGTACTCTGCAGCTTCTCTAAACAACATCCTTATTCACCGTTTTTTGCCTATTTTATTGTGACTAATAATGCTTTTATATTCCTCTGGGATTGAATTTACTTATGGCTTGGGGAATTTCGTATTTCATGGGAATTGATGTTTTCCAGTATGGCTGGTTTGCTGTTTTTTATTTCATGGGGTTTTTTTTAATTTTTTCTTATTTAGGTTTTCGCGCAACTCAGGAAAGGCCGTGGAATGCTGCTGCAAAGCTTGTCGGTTTGACAATGGTGGCGGGGTTATTTCTTGCATTTACTAGTCTTCCTTCTTTGTTGGTTGGGACTATTGTTGTAATTATTTTTGCGTTGATTAGGCGTTGGATGCTTAAGCCTGATTTTCACGGGTTCGTTTCGCATTTCATAACGCTTTGGATTTTGCTTGCATTATTTGCGCTTATTCCAATAGCTTATGCTTACGTTTATTCAGTTTTTGCATTAATATATTTTTATTGGATTAGCGAGATGGATATTAAGACTGCTAAGAAGGAGAAGGACGCAAAGGGGGAGAAACCAAAAAAGTAGCCTCTTCCAAACTTTTAAAAAGACTCGTAGAACAATGTTTGATATTGATGGGGCATTAGTCTAGCCTGGTAGGACCGGCGCTTTGGGAGCGTCAAACCGGGGTTCAAATCCTCGATGCCCCACTTTATTTAATGTCGGCATAACAGTTGCGAAAAGGATATTTAGTAAAACAAGCTTTTTCTTAACAAAAGGAGTTCAGAAAAGATTTACGGACATCCTCGATTCTTTCAAATATAATAAATCTTTTTTTAAACCTCTTTCTGCTCACTCTTGTTAATATTAAGGGGGAATTTTATGGTGAAAGAAAAGTGTTCGTGTGGGGATGGTGATTGCTGTTGCGGCGGTAAATGGATCGCGGTGCTTGTAGTATTAGTGGCTGCATTATTGTTAGCAGTTGCTTTTACGGCAGGGACTATTTACGCAAAAGATTCTAATATAGTAATTTCAAGTGATGGTACTAATCTTAATGCAAAAACTTTGGATGTTTCAGGTTCGGTAGTAAAGTATGTTGCTCCTGATAAGGTTGATATTGTATTAAGCGTTTCAACGCTTGATAAATCAGCTCAGAAGAGTCAGTCAGATAATGCAACTATTGCGGATAAAGTAAATACAACTCTTTCTTCTTTGAGTTCGGTTCGTGCGGTTGTAAAAACTTTGGCTTTTTCAGAAAATGAAGAATTCCAGTATGATGATTTGACAAAGAAATCAGAATCAGTAGGTTATAGAACAATTAACCAGATTCAGGTTACTTTAACTGGTTCAGATATTGAACGCGCAGGATCAATAATTGATTTAGCAATTCAATCTGGGGCTAATAGTGTTTCAAGTATTTCGTTTAGTTTGACTGATGCTAAGGAACTTGAAATCAGAAAATCTGCATTGAGCGAAGCGGCTTTTGTTGCAAAAACTAAAGCGCAGAGTATTGCTGATGGGTTAGGAATATCTTTTGGAAAAGTTCACTCTGTTTCGGAGAGTTCTTTCTATTATACTCCAAACTATAAAAGTTTTGACTCAACAATGGCTTCTGGAGCAGTATCTCAGGCGACTACGCCCATAACTGCTGGCGATGTGGAAGTTAGTGCCAGTGTTAGTGTGAATTTCGAAATAAATTAATTAGTAATTTTTGCCGGTGATTTGCCGGCAAATATTTTTTTAGCACTTAAGAAATCCTTTTATACTTTACAACCACATCTTCCATAGAGTGTGTTTTTGATGCGTTTTGGTCTTCCAAAAGCAGTTGCTAAGCCATTGGGCAATAAAGTTAATATTGCCCAAAAAACAAATTTTAATGGCCCTTCTGCAGAAATTTTGGCAAATGCAAGGAATAAATATTTTAGGCCAATTAATAATACTAATAATAATGTGGGGATTAGTGCTCCAAAATTAAAGTCAGGTGATTTGGATCCTATTTGGATTGTTCGTGAGGGTAAGGGTTTGGAATCAAAAGTGCTGTTACTCCCATTTTCTCGCGCACTTCCCGCAGCTACTCATCTTAGGCACACAAAATTTTCACTTGTGCGCAGTCTAACAAAAATTCCTTCTCCTTTGGAAAGTATTTGGACTTTTAGTGTTACTGGTAATCACATTACAATAAAAATGGGGGTTCCTGCTTCTAGTACTACTATTGGCACAGTCCCTCACATGAAGACTCGGATATTTTCAGTTAATGCTAATCTTAGATATTTTGATGTCCCGCACCTTGGAAAAGTTATTCTTGTTGCCGAAGATGAAATTAGGCGCCCTAACCATTTCGAGTTAATGGCGATTGATAAGTTTGTAAAATCTGGTGAAAAAACAGTTCAGGTCGCCAAGAGTGAAAGTGATTTGAGCTGGGCATAATTTGGTTAGTAAAATAGTTTCTTTTATACTTCTTGTGCCCAGATTTCAACTTTTTCGCCTTCAATTATCTTGTTATGTATTTTTTCAAATTTAAATCCTGTTTTTTCGTATAGTGCTTTAGCATCAGTGTTGCTTTCCTTGACCAAAAGAAATAACCGCGTAATTTTTCTGTGCTTGCATTCATTTACAATTTGCGCAAGCATTCTTTTTGCTATTCCTTGGTCGCGCCAGGATTCTTCTACATATATTGCGTTTAGTCTAGCTTCTTTTTTTTCAGTTACGAATTCTGTTTCGCAAAATCCAGTCATAATATTTTCTTGTCTTGCAATTAGTATTAAGTATTTGGGGTTGTTAATTTTTGAAGCCACTTTTTCCATAGTGAATTTTGTGTATGGAAATTCTTCTTGGATTACTTCGTTAAGCCATTCCACATTAGCAGGTTTTGCATTTTCGATATTCATTATTTCACCAAATATTATTGATCAAATCATAATAATTAATTTTTAGTATATATTTTTTTAGTATGCGTTATTCAAACAAAATTGTTTAATGTTCTAGTTGAACTCTTCATTCATGTAAAATAAGATTGTTAGTTAGTGTTTTTAGTTTTAACTCTTTTTTTCGGCATTTAGATAATCTTCGATTTCTTTTTCACTTACTGCGCAACCATTGTATTTCGCAGCGTATAGTGCTGCTTCTAGCTCTAGTTTTCCGTGCGCCAGCTCGTGGTCAAATAGGTCTTGTTCGTACGCTGCTGCGATTAAATCAACGCTTCTAAACATCATTAAGTTTGGGAACATTGCTTTTAGTAGGTTAATATTTTGAGAATTTACTGTTATTTGTTCATCTTGTCTTCTTTCCAGAACTTGTTTTAATCTTAAGGGGTTTTCAATTAGCGAGCGCGTCGTCCTTTCATCAATGAATAATGCGTGTGCGTTATAGATTTTAGCAAGTGCGAGTGCTTCTGATTCTCCTGCTTGTATTATTGTGAGTGCCCCATTTTTTGTAAAGAATGAGTGGTTTGCAATTTGTAATATTTTTTGCTGTAGGTTGAGCATTTCTCCAGTTGCTGGCATTACGCGTACGACGTTTTCGTTCATAGCATATTTTATTCTTGCGGCATTTAGCGCAAATCTTTTGTTTGTGAGTGGTTTCCAAACGCTTTCCTGTGCAACAGTATTTGATATCATGAGTTCTATTTTGTTTTTTTCCACAAATGCGCGGAAAACATTCATCAGGCATGTTCCTGATAGGGTAATCATTGTTCCTGTGTCAATTACTGCTTTCATCATCTTCACCTAAATTAATTTTGTTTTACCTTTATTTTCATTAACTTAATTATTCAATTTATCCTTTTTTGGTTAAACTTTTGTTTAACTTTTTTTTAAATATAATTTAACTT
>JBAXCL010000024.1:0-11407 GCA_037141515.1 archaeon | reverse complement strand
CTCGATGTAAATCTTGTGGGCGCCGTTGACCATGATTTCCGTGACGCTGTCATCCTTGAGCAATTCCTCCAGCGGACCGAAACCCACCATTTCGTTGACAACATCATTGACCAGTTTGTCTCCGATATAAACCTCACCGTCTGAAATCTCCTCAAGTCCTGCGATCATTCTCAGCGTGGTGGATTTACCACATCCGGAAGGACCAACCAGGATGATGAATTCTTTATCAGCAATATTCAAGTTGAAATCGCTAACCGCAATAACGCCACCCTCGTATCTCTTTACTACATTCTTTAAAACAAAATTTATTATGTCTTTTGGGAAAGTTGCGGGGTGATTTTTTCTATTATTTTCTTTGCTATACTCTTGCCCGAGAAAATAGTCAAAATACAGTATCTTTCCATCAACAAACTCTCTTTTTGTCTTTGAAAACGTTAAAAGTTGCTCTGAATTTGAATGCCCATGAATAGTCGCAAAATAACCTTTTTCAGTACCAGATTTTGGCAATTCTACAAAGTCTTTTGTACGTAAAAAATATAATTTCGTGAAAGTAAATACATTTCATTATCAAGAACTATTTTTTTTTGCAAGAGCCCGGCAAGACTCACGTAAGTCTCTTGTGAAAAAACAGTATCGGCAGATTTAATAAATAAAATTCCTTCTTTTTTTAGAACCCTAAAACACTCACGAAGAATTTTGTGCATCAAAGCGCTATATGCTTCCCATTCAAGGGTATCAGGCGATGAATCATAACACGCGATTGTGTTGTAGGGGGCGAAAACACAACCAAATCCACTGAATTTGATTTAACTTCAGGCATTTCTTCCGAAGAATGATTATACAGAAAAACATTTCCCATAACAAGCAATATTTAAAGAACGTTTTATAAATCCCTATAAGGATTGCGGGGATTTACTTTTCACAGGCGCAATAATTAGGAGGATTTATATTTAAAAACGCATCACCAACGTCTTTTCTTTTTTGCACTTACCACAACACGCGGATTTGCTTGTTTAGATTTGTTTGAGATTATGTTTGAATTATGCAAAAATATATTTCTAATAACTAAACAATTTTGTTGTGCTTCTTCTATACAATCACTCAATGTAAGTAGACGCATTTTTTGTTCCATCTTTTTTATAACCTTTTCAACCGCCTCATCAAAAGGCACTTGCCTTCTTCCTAAGTCATGCAACCAAATTAAACTCCCTTCAACAGTAACAAATTTAAAACCTTCAGCATTTTTTACCACTTCAACTATTTTTGACTTATTCAAACCACCCAAAGTGTGATGTTCCTTAATAGACTCCAGAATTATTCCTTGTTCAACATTGTTAACCCCCCATTTGTCAAGATATTTTTTAGCAAATTCTGCACTTAAAGCGGGATGAGATTTTTGTATATCCCCACCGAATTCTTGACTAAAAATGGTGTGAGCTAAATATAATGCAGTTAAAACCAATCGTTCATCTACATGATGTTTTTTAGAAAGTTCTCGACCCTCATCTATCGCAAGTTCTGTTAATAACCAGGCAGGAGATTTATTTTTAACTGTTTGATTATACATTAGTTCCCTAGATAACTCCACTAAATCCATAATAATCATTGAATAATAACTTTTTATAAATCCCCCCAAACATGCTTTGCGTTAAAATCATTAAGCACTTGCTACTCACCAGCTGAAGGCGCACCAATGAAGAGAATTATTGGGGCACGGGTTTCTACATGGAAACAAGCCATTTGTATTTTGAGACAGCCACATCTTTATAGTAACTCCCTACTGCTACGCACACCCAAGGAGAACAAGACACGCCAAAATTGTAAAAAATATAGCAAACCAATTAAAGTTTATAAAAAACTTAATCACAAAAATAAAAAATTAATTAATTATTTTGCCAAGCTAGCAAAGGATATCTATTATCTGCTGAAACCCAAACATTGGCAAAGTTCCAAGTTGAATAAACACTGTGCGAATGACTTACCCCATAAAATGCAGTTGGCCCACTAGGAACTAGAGAACCCTTATAATTATTATGCGCAGAGTCAGTAAAGAAAGAATTTGTTATTAAATTCCCGTAATGCTCCCCCACAAGACCACCGCAAGAAGAATAATTAGGCTCATTACCAATCACAGTTGAAAAAGAATTTGCTACCGAAGCAGCATCACCTAAAACCCCAACAAGCCCGCCAATGTAAACTGACCCATTAATATCACCCAATGAATAAGAGTTTGTTATGCTGCCAGTATAAATTACTCCAACAAGACCACCCATATTTATGTGACATTCCATTTGACCAAGTCCACGCCATGTACCGCAGTCCCCAAAAAAAGAAATATTTGAATCAGCCCAAGAATTTGTTATGTTACCGCTAAAATTACCAGCTAAGCCGCCCGCGGTGTGATTAGCTAAAATAGTTCCAGAATAATAAGATGAAGAAATTGATGAAGCGTTAGCTCCGTTCCCCACTAGACCACCCAACTCATTTATCCCAGAAACTGAATTATTTGCATAAGATCTTAGTACGCTAGTTCCACTCATAGATCCAACTAAACCACCAACATAAGTAACTCCACTAACAGCGCCAGAAGCATGTGAATCAGTTATAGTTGCGTTAATTACGTCCCCAATTAATCCACCTACTCTAAGCATACTTGAATTTACATTGCCTGATGAAAAAGAATTCAGAACACTGCCTCCATTTTGGTAACCTACTAAACCCCCAACAACATTTGGGCCACTTACAGAACCACTTGAATTAGAGTCCTTTATTGCACCCCCAATATTTTTCCCAACTAACCCGCCGGCATTGTCAACAACTGAATTTACATTTGTTGAAGTAGAGCAATTAATAACTGAACTTCCTTCATACATACAACCAACAAGACCGCCTACTCCTGAGTCTCCAGAATATCCAGTCAAGGTGAAAGATGAGGAATAAACTTTATTATTTCGTGATACTCCTGCGTCAAGCTTTGCGTACAAACTACCAGTACACTTATCGGTTTCTCCAGAAAAATAAATCTTTCTACTATCACTGGGTGAACTTTTCAATGAAGCTACTACACTAAAATTATTTATGGTTAAATTCTGTACTATCGACCCCGCACCAGCATAACCAAATAACCCTGCTCCTTCAGCAGAGCGACGAAACACTAAATTACTAACTGTTTTTCCATCACCATCAAGACCGCCAATAAACGGAGCACTAAATGATCCGATTGGAGAAAATTCAAGCACACTAGAACAATCAATGTTAGTAGCTAATTTGTAGTGGTAATTTAAGTCGTTTTGTAACCCCACCCATTGCAACTGGTAACAATCATTAATCATAAAAGGACTCATAGAAGTTCCATTACCGCCCCCACTAACCCCTGCAATTAGACTATAATCATTCCCGCAAACAAGATCGCTACCTCTAATTGTTTGAACCATTGAAGAATAAGTAATTATTAAATCCGGCCCAGCACAGGCAAACGCATGACCTAAAACAACAGAAACTTTACTTCCAGAACCAACTGTTAAACCACTAGAAGTATAATATATTGTTCCGTCCGCAGAAGCTACCTTCATCAATGTAAGCCCTCGCCCTGAATTATTACTTAAATATAGAATATCAATATCATTTGTTGATTCTCCCCCATCAACCGCAACTAATTCTATCCCGCTCAAGCTTAACCCTCCACGAAGAGAATCATACGCACTATCTACAGCACCAAACTGAGTTGCAGGACTTTTTATTGAAGAAGGAAGAATAGTCATTACAATTGCAGAAACTAAAATAACAAGACCTATAACTAATAAATACTCTAATGATCCTTGAGCCCTAATTTTCATGATATAATATGCGTATTTTCTTAATAAAAAGCTTCCTAAAACTGTTTTATTGCAAAAAAATTTCAAAAATATGCGTTTAATTAATTAACTCTAATAATTCCCTTCTTCTTTAAATCAAGATCTTTTTTTAACCCAGCCATTTGGTCACGTAGAGCAATGGCTAGTTCAAAGTCAAGTTTCTCTGCAGCCAAACGCATCTCAATTTCCAACTGCGAAATCAGTCTTTCCTTTTCTTTATCAGGGATGTGCTTCGTGTCACGCAATACTATTTGCTGATCTTCAATCGGCTTACTAATTGTAATAGGAGTGATTTTGTGTTTTTTATTATACGCAAGCTGAATTTCTCTTCTTCTATTTGTTTCAAAAATCGCTTTCTTCATTGACTCAGTTACCCTATCAGCATACAAAATTACTTTTGAAGTAGAGTTTCTCGCAGCCCTGCCGATGATTTGAATTAGACTCTGCTGGTCACGCAAAAAACCTTCTTTATCAGCATCAAAAATTGCAACTAAACCAAGTTCTGGAATGTCTATTCCCTCACGAAGCAAATTAATCCCTACAAGAACATCAAATTTTCCAATACGAAGCTGACGTAAAATTTCTGTTCGGTCAAGAGTTTTAATTTCCGAATGCAAAAAACGAGCTTTTAGCCCCTTTGAAGCAAAAAAGTTTGCCATCTCTTCCGCAAGCTTCTTTGTCAACGCAGTAATTAATACTCTGTGCCCGCGCTTAATTACAATTTCAATTTCTTTTAATACATCCTCCATTTGACCATTAGTAGGATGAATAAATACTTCAGGATCCACTAACCCAGTCGGACGAATTATTTGCTCAACAAAATTAGTTGAATTCGCGCGCTCAAACTTTGCAGGAGTAGCACTAACAAAAATAGTTTGCTGTTTCTTCATATACAATTCAAATTCCGCAAATTTTAGCGGACGATTATCTAAAGCACTAGGAAGCCTAAAACCATAATCTACCAAAGTTTGTTTTCTTTGTCTATCCCCCTTATACATTCCGTTAAGTTGAGGAATAGATTGATGAGACTCATCAATCACAATCAAAAAATCATCGCCAAAATAATCCAATAAACAATAAGGCTTCTCTCCAGCACTTCTTTTATCAAAGTGGCGAGAATAATTCTCAATCCCTTTACAAAAACCAATCGAACGCATCATTTCCAAATCGTAACTAGTGCGCTGCTTTAATCTATGCGCTTCCACAAGCCCAAGTTTTGGAAGCCTATCAGCTAACTCCTTTTCAATCCCAATTAGTGCTCGCTGCATCTCATCCTCAGGAGTAACAAAGTGCCGAGCAGGAAAAATAAAATAATGCGAAACCTTTTGTACAGGTGTTCCAGTTACTTTGTCAAGAATTGTAATACGCTCAATCATACTTCCAAAAAACTCAATTCTTACAATATCCTTCTCATGCCCAGGAACTAAATCAATCGTATCCCCTTTTACTCTAAATCTCCCACTCACTAATTCCAAATCATTTCGCTCATACTGCGCATCAATTATTTTTACCATCAAATCATGCCTTGAAATCTTTTGACCCTCTTCAATATCAAAACCCATCCCCTTGTAATTCGCAGGATTACCTAAACCATAAATACACGAAACACTCGCAATCACAATAACATCCTTTCTGCTTGAAAGAGAAGCGGTTGCGGACAGACGCATTCTTTCAATATACTCGTTAATTGAAGAATCTTTTTCTATATACTGGTCAGTCTGGGGAATGTAAGACTCGGGCTGGTAATAATCATAAAAAGAAACAAAATACTCTACTCGATTATGAGGAAAGAAAGACTTAAACTCAGTGTAAAGCTGAGCCGCAAGAGTTTTATTATGAGAAATTACAAGAGTTGGTTTTTGAACTTTCTCAATTACGTGCGCAATAGAAAAAGTTTTTCCACTCCCAGTAACCCCCTGCAGAGTCTGAAACTTTAACCCATCCTTCACACCCATAGCTAGAGACTTAATCGCCTCAGGCTGACTACCCGCAGGAGCGAACTTTGAAACAACCCTAAATTTCTCTTCAACCATATAGAAAACCCTAACAGAGAAGTTTAAACACTTTACGAAAGTGAATTGCCGAGGCTATTATTAGTCAGCACTAACAGCATAATTTTTGAATTAAAATGAATAAATTATTTTTTAGCTACTTTCCAAAAAGCATCAAAGTACTTCTTAAAACTCTTGCTTATATCCTCGCTTTCAATTAAGAAAGCAACTGGGTCCGCGCTCCAGACAATCAATAAAGTTTTATGCTTATAAAAAAGTATTTGCATATTAGTCATTAAATAATTTGGGAGAAATCTAATTTCTGAAACCTGCCAGGTTGTTGGAACTATATTTTTGCCGATATCATTATTTGCAAGCATCATGACCTTTATCTTTTTCTGTGCGCGAAGCTGATGATATTTGTAAAAAAAAGGCATCAGTTCAGGAAGCTCCTTTGGATAATTTGCCCCAATTACATAGTACACGTCCCCTGCCCCAAGTTCATCAAGAATATTACGGAAAAAATTTGTAATAGCTTTAAACCCCGTGTATAACGTTGCTTGCGTTCCCTCAACAGGCCTCATTTGTTTAATCAAATTTGGAAGCATTGCTTCAACAACACTTCTTTTCTCATCCAAAATGGATTTTTCTTCATCAATATAATCAAGAATTCTTTTTGGTTCAAGCGCACGGTAATTTGTAACGCCCTCTTTTATTGTATGACTCACTAATCCTTTTTTTTCCAATCTTGCAAGTATTTTGTATACTTTTGAAGAAGAAACCCCCGCATTATTTGCGAGCTGACCGGTTTTTGTCAAACCAAGTTTTAGAAGAGAAAGATATACTTTCACTTCCCCATCAGTTAAACCAATTTCCTTAAGTGTTGTCAAATCCATACAATATACTCAACAAACAAAATATAAAAACCTACTTATTACGACCCCCTTAGGGGACAATAACATATAATAGCCCGATGTGATGAGCATTTATTACGGTGAGCCGGTTAACTAAACCACGTTAGCTAGTCATCCACGAATGGGGGAAAAATTATGAATAACAATTACAAAAAAATACTGCCAATTATTGCAATAATAGCAATTGTAATCATTGCAGCAATATTATGGATCCCTGGCAATACTACTGGGCAATTCATAAAAACAGAAAGTGGTGAATCAAATAGTATAAGATTGGGTTATACCCCTTTAATACACAGTTTGCCGATTTATATTGCCATTGATAAAAACTACTTTACAGAGCAAGGTCTAATCGTAGAACCTGTAAAATTTGAATCACCAAACCAGATGATTGACGCACTAATGCAGGGAAAGCTTGATTTTGTAACAATTGGAGGCCCATCAGGAATAGTCGCAGTGGCGGATTATAAGAACCCGGGCAAAATTAAAATATTTGCACTATCCGGCGGATACAAAGAAAACCCAAACGCAGTAATACTTGTCCAACCAGATAGCCCAATTAAAAGCATTGAAGAATTAAAAGGAAAAAAATTCGGAATACTTGGCGGAACAATACAATGGAGAACAATCGCGAGAGCCATATTGGCTAAACACGGGCTTGACATGGACAAAGACTTAACTGTTGTTGAACTTGCTCCGACACAACAAGTAGCAGCTCTTGCGGCAAAACAAATCGACGCACTACTTGCCCTTGATCCAATGGCAACTGTCGCCCTTGATAAAAATGTTGGAAAAATAATTGTGAAATCGCCATTGGAAGACGATATTTCTGATCCCATCTATGCGGGCGCTGGATCGGTAAACAGCGAATTTGCAAAAAATAATCCAAAAACAACCCAAAAGTTTATTTTAGCGATAACAAAAGCTGTTGGGGATATTAGAACTAATCAAGTAGAGGCACGAACGCACCTAAAAAATTATACTCCGCTTGACGACGCAACAATCCAAAAAGCAACCATGCCGAGTTTTCTAATGTGCGGGGAAATTACCAATGTGGATGTGGCTTTGCTTCAAAAGTTCCTTGACATATTCACTACCTACAAAGTGGTTGAAGGAAAAATTAACACGAGAGCACTACTATACTGTACAAATTAACAGAATATAAAAAAAATAATAAATGGGGGTTTTGCATGAAAGAAAAAAAACGCACAGCAATCGAAATTAAATCAATTGGAAAAAATTACGAAGCCTGTGAAGTCATCCAAAATATTTCCCTTTCCATAGAAAAAGGCGATTTTCTAGCAATCGTTGGACCAAACGGTTGCGGAAAATCAACTATTCTTAACATCTTATCAGGAATTACACAACCCACAATAGGAGAAATTAAATTTGAAAGATTTGATAATAGAAAATTTAGTTATATTTTCCAAAACTACCGCGAATCCCTACTGCCGTGGATGAACAATTATGAAAATATTGCTTTCCATTTAAGATTACATAAAGAAAATGATAACAACATATCAAAAAAAATAAATGAAATGGGCGAAATATTTTCTTTCAATGGAAATCTAAAACGCTACCCTTATGAACTTTCAGGATGGCAACAACAAATACTTGCATTCATGAGAGCCCTCGCAATAGAACCTGAAATACTTTTTATCGATGAACCATTTAGCGCACTTGATTACGAAAACAACTTGCTGCTTCGAAAACACCTGCAGGGGTACTACAAAAAGTACAACCCAACAATAATTGTAATTACGCACGATATAGAAGAAGCAGTTCATTTGGCGCACACAATTATTGTTCTCTCAAAAAAACCTTCAAAAATAATAAAAATAATTGAAAATAATGCTGCATACCCGAGAAATAACGCATTTATGAACTCAAAAAAATTTAACAACATCAAATCGAAAGTGCTTTATTCATTTCTTAGTGGGGCGAAAGCATGAAAAAACCCGCATTAATTGGAATATTGGGATTTTTTTCAATATGGGGCGCAATTACACTATTCAAATTGTACGATGTTTTCTTTTTGCCAAGCCCGATAGATGTACTAATAGATTTGTTTACTATGCTTACAAACGGTTCGCTTAATCTTGATATTTACTACACTGTGCTCCGCTTAGGAGCTGCATTTTTACTAGCTGCAATTATAGGAATCCCACTCGGATTACTTTTGGGTTCTGCAACAAAAATTTATGATTCAATGGAATTTTTAGTTGAATTTTTAAGATCCATTCCACCAATCGCAATATTTCCGCTTTTCATGCTAATATTTGGAATCGAAGATACATCAAAAATAGCCGTTGCTGCATTCGGGGCAACACTCATAATAATTTTTAACACAGCCCACGGAGTACTCAATTCTAAAAAATCAAGGATAATTGCGGCAAAGCTTATGGGGGCCACAAAAAGTCAAATTTTTAAAAAAATCCTATTTTGGGAATCTCTACCACAGACATTCATCGGATTAAGAACTGGCCTAAGCATAGCACTAATAATAGTCATCGTTACAGAAATGTTCATCGGCACTCAATTTGGTCTTGGGCGAAGAATTATTGACTTCCAATACATCTACAACGTAAAAGGATTATTTGCAATAATAATTCTAACAGGGATAATCGGTTACGCAATTAACATGGTGTTTTCTGCGGCTGAGAAAAAGATTATTCACTGGAAAGATAAATAAACTATAAAATAAACTAAAATATTATAATAACAAATCATAAAATAAAAGTTAACTTTTTGTACTAACTATAAATTAGACATCATTTATTCTCTTTGAAAAACTCTTACTCGCCGAACAATTCTTTTCTTTTCAAAACTTTTCTATAAGCGTTAGAAAACCTATGCGCCTCGTCACGAATCGCTTGCAAGAGCTGCAAGCCCTTGTGCTTTTTATCAAGCCGCACGGGAACTGATTTGTTAGGCAAATAAATTTCCTCGAATTGCTTTGCGAGAGAAATTACTGGAATAGTTAATTTTAATTCTTTTAGAACACTAAATGCAACACTTAATTGAGTCGGACCGCCATCAATAACAATCAAATCAGGTTTTCTTAAACGATCATTAATTACTCTCTCGTACCTACGCTTAACAACTTCCTTCATCGCCCACAAATCATCACTACTTGTAGGTGCGCGGATGCGAAACTTTCTATAATTTGATTTATCTGGAAAACCATCAGTAAAAGTAACCATTGCAGCAACTGTATTAGTTCCTGCCAAGTGAGAAATATCAAAACACTCAATCACGCGCGGAGATTTTTCTAAATTCAAAGCAATTTTTAATTCCTCAACACGCGCATTACCTGCAAAGAAAGTCGCAGTAATATTTTTTGAAACAAACTCGAGCAACTCTAACTTATCACCCTGCTTTGGAACAATAATCTTTACTTTCTTCTTTGCTTTATTTGAGAAAAACTCTTCAAGCGTTTCTACACCATCAATTTCTTTAGGAACAATTATTTCACTTGGAATTGGAATAGAATCATATAACTGGAGCAAAAAATCCTCAAAAAACTCTTCATAATACTGGAACGAAAATTCCTGCTTTTCTTCCACAACCCCTTTTCTAATATTAAAAACAAGCAAATAAACTTCATCACCAACTATTGTGTAATTAATTACGTGCCCGTCAATTGTTCTTGTGAATTCCATTACTTGCTTTTCATTCAAAGTCTGCAAAGCAGCTATTTGATTACGTAAAGTTAACGCATACTCGAAATTTTCTTTCTTTGAAGCGGCAATCATTTCATTATTTAATTCGCTAACTAACTCAGCGTCATTTCCTTTGAGAATCTTTCTAACCTGCGCAACACGCTTTTTGTAATCCTCAATATTGGGAAGCATTATTTTTTTTAACTGCGGAGATGGTTTCTTTGTTAAAACCTTAAAATTCCAACTAACCAAATCCATTATTACTTTCCTAATCATCCCAGAAACAAACGGGCCAAAATACTCTCCCTTTTCACCCCTAATGCGCGCAACTTCAAGCCAAGGAATTTCTTCATCATTCAAACGAATGTAAGCATATCTTCTCGAATCTTTCAAATCAAGATTAAATTTTGGGTAATGAAGTTTAATTAAATTATTTTCTAACAAAAGAGCCTCACTCTCTGTTTTTGTAACAATAAAATCAATATCCTTAATGTGCGTTACTAAAAGCGCGGTTTTTGGATCATGACCTTTTTTTTGAAAATAATTTGAAACCCGCTTCTTTAGATTCTTTGCCTTACCAACATAAAGCACACTGCCTTTATCATCTTTGAACAAGTAACAGCCAGGCGAAGAAGGCATTGAACTAACTTGATTAGGCTTAAGCATAAATAATAGCCTAGTCAAAATAGGTTAAAAGTGTTTCTAAGTAGCCGCTAAATCAGTTTTTTTGTTTTTGCTAAATTAACTGACTCAGTTTTAACTTTTTTCTCAAGTTTTTTAATGTCTTCCTCAGCAGGTAATTCTTCAGGTTTAATGCCGCGATCACCAAGCAACTTGCGTACACCAAAGTTATTTCTGACATGCTCTCCTGTTATTACCTGTTCGCCAGATAAGTTATCTTTTCTGACATTAAAGTTGGTTATTTCGGTGGCAAGATTTTTTGCAGTAATTGTTACAGTGGGAAGAAAATCCGCTAAGGCCCTACT